>NZ_KV793172.1:0-39638 GCF_001808415.1 Lactobacillus sp. HMSC08B12
ATTTTTCTTACTGGATCGGAACAGTGTTCAATTTGATTTTACAATCGACGAAATTTTTTTATCGTTCTGTACTCGGACAAAAAAGATCAGCTTCCTTTAAAATGGTGTTTACCACAAACCCATCTTTTAGGAGCTGATCTTTTGTCTAGTATAACCTATTCCGAACGAATTAAAATCGAAACCTTTTGTGAACTAGGGCTGTCCAATATTCAAATGGGCGTTCGGATTAATTTTACAATCTACCATAAGCCTACCCATAAGCCTACCGATTTTTTAATATTATTTTATTCATCAATTTCCGGCGCCGACCCAAGCTCTGCCTGAATCATCCAGATTTTCTTCTCAATTGCGGTTTTGAGACCAATGAAAATATCTTGGGTACTGAAGTCTTTTTCAACATCGGATACTTCAATGCCGTATTGGTAAAGGTCTTCCAAGTAACGATAGCCATCAACTAAGTGTGCGAGGCGTTCTGGGGTTGTTTTGTCCCATTCACCAGGCCAGTCTTGAATCTTAGTGTTTTCGGCCATTTCTTTTAAGGTCGAGTAAGGATTGCCATCAAGCGCAATCAGCCGTTCAGAAATGACATCGAGTTGGCTATCAATTTCTTCCATGAACTTATCCATCAAGGGGTGCAACTTCAAAAAGTTGGGTCCACGCATGTACCAATGCGTCTGATGGATAATCATTGACATCTGGCTCAAATCGGCAACGAGTTGATTTAATACTGCTTTAGTTTTCGTATATTTCATTAGATTGATCTCCTTTTGATATGGTTATTATAACACAAAACCGAAGAAAATGTCAGAGGCGCACTTATACGTCATCAAAGATTACGCTGTGCTAAACCCATTAAAACCTGTATCAGATTTCGCTTTGCTCAAACAAAACTGACTTGCGTCAGTTGGAATCTTCAAAGCCAATAAAGTCCGAAAGAGTTGGCGACTGGACTTTATTGGCTTTAAATGCCCCTAATTTGCTCTCTAAGCCATTTTAGCTGTTAACCGTATAATTTTACTGTCCGTCAACGGTAAATCGACGTAGAACGGCTTTAAGGAGTTGATGGACTCACTAGGCCAAGACACTTTTGCGCATGTAAAGAAAAGCACACCTGCTTTTTTTGTCTGCCTCACGGCGAGTGCGGGGTGAGTTTGAGCGGGAGCTCCCGCTCATTTATGGGGTCAAGCTGACACAGCTTGCGGGTTTGGGCAGTGCCCACGGTTTTATTCGTGTGGGATAGAAATTTGAAAATCAGGGGGAGCAGATCCCGAACTAATTGAAAAAAGTTCTAATTCCATAAACACATAGGCGGAAAAGGTGCTATAATAGCTGTAAAGAGTCAATATATGATTATATGATTAGTAATCATAGTTAAGAGGGGTGCAAAAATGACCAATGACATCACGTTTGCCCAAACCTTAGACGGGGCAACCCTTGATAGCTTTTTACTGTATCTTGAAGACATGCCGAACACGGCTAAGACCTATAAAAGCTGTATCAAGCGCTTTAAGCTGTGGCTTAAAGACCAACCGGACGCCCAGCAACCGACAACGAACACTGTTAGACGCTATAAAGAGGATCTGACCATAAACCTAATACAGTGCACCTTTACATGGTAGCGATCAAGCAATGGTTTAAATGGCTTGAGAGCATCGGCAAATATCCCAACATTGCCCAGTACGTCAAGTCGGGCAAGGTCAACCGTAAGAGCCCTAAAAGCTATTTTGAGGCGGCTCAGGTCAAAGAGATACTAGACCAGATCGACCAGACCACACAGGCCGGGAAGCGGGATTATGCGCTGTTAGTTTTGCTCTTTACCTGTGGCTTACGGACGATTGAGGCATCCCGGGCTAAGGTCAAGGATATAACCATTTTAGGGGCATCCCGGGTGCTTTTAGTGCAAGGCAAGGGGAAGGCCGATGCGAGCGACTATGTACCGTTGCCGGATCACGTTTACACTGTCTTGACCGACTATTTAACCACCCGTGGCATCGATGCAAAGGATATCCCAGCATGCACAGAGCCGCTTTTTACAAGCACTAGCAACCGTTCAAAGGGTCAGACCCTCAGTACCCGATCCATTAGCAAGATCTGTAAGACTAGATTTATCAAAGCCGGGTTTAATGACCCAAAATGGACGGCACACAGCACGAGACACACAGCCGGGATCTTGTCCTTAGAGCTGGGGCACAGCCAAAGAGATACCCAACTAATGCTCAGACATGCGAGCGGCGACACGACAAACATTTACTTGCACCAGATTGGCAAGCTGGGCAACTCAGCAACGGCCGATATTAGCAAGGCAATATTTGATTAGTCTTTATATAAGGTGTCTAAAATGGCAAAAATAGTAACTGTAACCACTCAAAAAGGCGGGGCGGGTAAAACTACCCTTGCCCTGTTACTAGCGACAGGCGAGGCTCTAAGAGGCGAGAGGGTGCTACTAGTGGATCTTGACCAGCAAGGGGATGCATCTTATAGTTTGGTCAGCGATTACGATCCCAGCAAAACGAGCTATGAGTTATTGACCAGCGAGAGCGTGCAAGTCCCGGCTGTGGCTACACCCGTTAGTGGATACTTGAATCTTGATCTAGTCCCGGCATCCCTCACTTTAGAGCGTGTCGAGGTAGAGCTAGCGGGCGTGCTAGATGCTCAGTTTATCTTGTCTGACAAGCTAGAGGCGGTCAAAGATGATTATGATTTGATAGTCATTGACACCCCGCCAAGCTTAAACGTCATTGTCAGCAATGCATTGACGGCGGCGGATAAGCTCATCATCCCCGTGCAGGCGGACATTTACAGCTTTAAAGGCATGGCAACCCTTGCCCAGCGTGTCAAGGCAATACAGCGGCGCTCTAATCCCCGCCTTTCAATCTGTGGCATTGTGCTAAACAGATATAACCCCCGCACTAACCTAAGCAAGGCGATCACAGAGGCTTTAAATGAGGTAGCAGAGCAATTTTATACTAAGGTTTATCGATCTACCCTAAGGGATGCAACGGCCGTGAGAGAGGCGCAAAACGCCAAACAGAGCCTGTTTGAGTATGCTGCCAAAGGGGCAAAGGTAACCGAGGATGCAAAAGCACTATTAAACGAGATTGAAGAGGATTTAAAGAATGGCTAACAAGATTAAGGTAGATGCTCAGGACGTAATGCAAAAGACCGCACAGGCGGCCGAAATGGCCGAGGAAAAGCCACAGGCGGTTAAGGTGGTAAGACCCCGGGCAAAAAGGAAAAAGCCCGCTGAGGTCAAAAGCGAGCATATAAACATGGTAATCAGTAAGGAAACACGTGCTAAGCTTGAGGCGTACAAAGCGATCACGGGCAAGACCACAACCGAACTCTTTCAAGAATATTTAGACAAGCTGTGGGTAACAGATCGGGACGTTACGGATAGCGAGCTCTTTCGTGACCTGTATATTAACAACATGAAGAAATACGGTTTATAGAAAGCGTAGTAAAGTAACAATGGTTAAGAGTGATTTGCCAGAAAAAGAATTAAGGGCAATCGATGCGGCGCTTGACCGAGACAATGCAACGCTTGACCGCCTTGTTACTGACCCGGACGAAAACGCTAGAATCTGGGTAGCAAAGGCCGCTAGACCGCAAGACCTTGACCGATTAGTTACTGACCCATCCCCGCTAGTGAGGGCACAGGCACGGCGGAACTAAGTAACAAAGGTAACGACATAAAAAGAGGCTGACCAGTAATGGTCAACCTTTTTCTTTTGCACTAAAGCCAAGCAAGCAGCCCCCTGTGGCTTTATTTCGAAATTACCGAATCTTATGCCATGCCGCTGCACCCTCAGCCGGGAAAATGTGCGCCATTTGCCACATCTGATCGCGACTCAGATGGTAGACAATCGCCGGCAATAACGTGTTGATCGCATCTTCGGCCTGAGCACTGTACTCCGTGGCGCCGACAAGATGATGTTCCTGATCGAACACCAAAAGGCTATCACCCACCGTTTCCTGATCGGTTTGATGATACCAGTCATCCGGAATGTGGTTGTGCACGACTTTGTTAGTATCATCCTTGACCGCTTCCGGTGCCACACCTACTTTGGCAATTCTTGGCGAGGTGTAAACCGTTGACGGAATCGCTGGATAATCAATCGGCGCAGTTGTTTGGCCGCTCAGTAACTTGTAAAGGTAATAGGACTCAAACGTGGCTGTTGGCGTCAATTTGGGTTGTAGCTTGTCTAAAACATCGCCCGATGCATAAATATTGGCCACATTGGTTCGCAGATAGTCGTCCACAAGAATCCCGTGCTGGTTAAACTTGACACCGATGTTTTCTAATCCCAGTTGCTCAACATTCGGGATTCGGCCGGTTGCGTCCAGCACCCAATCGACAACTAACTGTTCCTTGTCACCATAATGAATCACAATGCCATCAGTGGTCTTCTCAAGCGCCGTCACCGCCGCGTTCGGCGTGAATTGAATGCCCCGTTTCGTCATGTCGGCCATCACATCTTCGACAAACGGCTGGTGGAATTCCCGCAAAGCACGATCATGATGCATCAACACATGGACATCGGCGCCTGCCGCATTGGCAATCGTCGCAAATTCCATACTGATATAGCCAGATCCCAAAATACCGATTCGCTTCGGCAAGACGTCCAAGTCCATGAAGGCCCGACTGTCATGGGCTAAATCGGTCCCTGGAACATCGATGCGATGCGGGCGCTGGCCGGTCGCAATGACAATTTTGTCAGCGGTATAAGTCTTTTCACCCACAACAACCGTGTGAGCGTCCTGAAATTTTCCATAGCCATGGATGATCGTCACGCCGTTTTGGGTTAATCCCGTACCGATAGCATTCGGTAACGGCTTAATCACGGCTTGTTTATGGGCCACTAATGCCGACCAGTTGATCTTGATATTGCCAGACACAACACCCTGCATCCGTTCTGCCAACCGCTGCAAAACCACCGGCGTATCAAGCGTGATTTTCGCGTTACACCCATAATTCGGGCAGGTGCCGCCGATCATGTCACCTTCAACCACCGCAACTTTTTTTCCCGAAGCTGCCAATGGGCCGGCCCCGTCAAACGCGCCATGCCCACTACCTAAGTACAAGACATCAAAATCATATGGATTCTTCAAAACATCGACCTCCTTATACACTGTCTACTAACAATGAAGAAGTTAAGCATAACAGATGGCATACAAATTAGCCACGGACAATGCTTAGAGGCAGAAAGATTTTTTGCAAAAGAATCCGCTTAATAGCAAAAAAATTCCGGTAAGGGCGATTGTTTTGGCAATCACTTACCGGAACTCATTAATGCGCATTTGCGGAACTAAAGATCGCGGCTCACTTGCGGCTTTTTAATCTGAAACCGCACCGACAATTTGCTGCAAGGTATTCAGCAAGGCACTGCCGTCTGCACTTTCGGCGCCCGTTTAATTCCAAGAACGCTCATTGTCAGTGTTCTGTTCTTCGGGGTGTTTGGCCGCATATTCTCTAGCCGCTTGTTTATTCCACCAAATGCCTAATAAGTTCTGCATGGTGCCATACAAGTCTGTGGCTTTATCTCAGAGCCCCCAGCAAGGGGAGCGGGCGACAGGCTATAGCACGCTTTAAATTCGTTTTTCGAACCGGACAAAACCAGACATTTTCGCAATCCCCCGGGCGGGCTTTATATGATTGCTCAGTATATGATAGGTCAGCATATAATCACTCTAATTCATTAAATTAGAGTTATCGGAATTAGAAACAGTGAGGGGATGCACTCTAAAGGACAACTAACCACAGGATCTAGTTTAAGTGTAAATAAATGGCCGTGTCAGCATCGAAACACCTATGAACGCCTGTGAACGGTTATGAACGAAAGAGGGAAATGGAGGTTGCTAGTGATTGCTAGTTGCAAATCATTTAATGACACTTTATATAGTTAGTCATCATAGTTAACACAAGCTAAACGTGACAGATAATCCGTCACAGGGAATGACTTATCAATCATTTTAGCCGTGCTTTCCTTATTATGTTGGTATTGTTGCTGGTTTCATATTATGGTATAGTAAGTATGAGTTAACCGGAACTGTGGATAAGTCAAATGACACTAACCACAAGATAGGCGAACTCAGTCCAAACAAAAAAAGCCGTTACTGTTTGGCGACAGTAAACGGCGAACAATCAACGCAAATAAAAAGCTCTGAGTTATTGGCGTAACTCACAGCGGGCATAGCTATTAGCTTGAGACACTCTATAGCTACCCTTATTCTAACAAAATGACGAAAAAAAGCAACATTTGAAGTGTTTTTGCAAATTACAGCCGTTATTTTCATAGTGGAATAGGTAACTAAAAGAGACGAATCAAGGTAAGACTAGCTATGTACGGCTAGTCTTTTTCTACTTTTTTACTCTTCTTCTTGGCCGGTAAACTGGGCAAAGTACTTGTCCAGGTAGACCTTGTAGCTGACGGTCATGATGACGTTGCGGAGCATGGTTTTGTATTCGCCATGCTCGTGGCCGACGTCGGTCAGCTCGCCTTTAAAGCCGAAGACGTAGGCCAGAACGTTTTCCAGTTCATCAACCATGTAGTTGTAGGCCGTCTCAGTGTCGTAGCTGGACCGTTGCAGCTTCAGGGCCTCGCACAGGTCAGCCAGGGAGAGGACGTTTTTGGACACGGCGATAAAGGCCAGCTCAGCGATCTGCTGGCGGCTGTAGAGCTTCTTTTTAGGTGAGGCGATCAGGTCATGCTTGACATAGTTGCTGACCATGGAACTGGTCAGGTGGACGTTTTCCAAGGGGGCCAGGGCCTCATTGATATAAGTCGCGGTCTGCTCCAGGTACAGGCCCATCTGGGGCAGTTCCTGGTAACGGGGCAGGTGCAGGCCGGCCAGGGAACGGGCAATTTTTTCCATAAAAACCTCCTGTCAGCTGATACAAAAAATAAAGACAAAACAAAATTCGATCATCCACATTATAGCAAAGCAGCTTAGCGGTTTTCAAAAAACTTGACACGAGGACTTTCCTGCTATAGACTTAAGCAAGAGTTTTTAAGAAACCGATGACGAGGATTATGAAATATGCCAATTAAGATAGTAACTGATTCCGGAGCTAACATGACAGCGGGCAACTTGGGGAGCTGCCAGTTGGAAGTAGCGGCCTTGAGCCTGATTCAAGGGGATAAGACCTGGCTGGACGACGCCAGCTTTGACCAGGCGGAATTCAATCAAAGAGCCAAGGACGGGATCGCGGCGTCTTCATCCTGCCCCAGTATTTCAGCCTGGCTGGACGCTTACGCCGGGGGCAGCGAGATCTATGTCGTGACCATCTCATCGGTCTTGTCCGGCAGCTACAATTCAGCCGTGCAGGCGGCAAAGATTTACCAGGAAGAATACCCGGATGCCTTGATTCACGTTTTTGACAGTAAAAGCGCGGGTCCGGCCCAGTTTTTGGCGGCGGAGAAGATCGCGGAACTGAAGGAAAAGGGGATGCAGTTCCCGGACCTGGTGGAAGCAGTGAGCGACTACCTGGAAAACCATGTCCGCATCTTTTTTGCCTTAAAGTCGATGACCAATCTGGCCAACAATGGCCGGGTCAGCCCGGCGGTGGCCAAGATCGCCGGACTTTTGAAAATCTGGGTCTATGGCTGGGCAGAGGAAGGCGAAATCAAGCCCCTGGGCAAGGCCAGAGGGGAGAAGAAGACCTTGGCAGCCCTGCTGAGAACTTTGGAAGAGAAGGGCTACAGGGGCGGCCGGGTCAAGATCGACCACGCTGACAACTTCGACAGCGCGGCTGAGCTCCACGACTTGATCAGGAAAAAGCGTCCAGAGGCCAGGGTTGACCTGGGCACCTGCCGCGCCCTATGCAGCTTCTACGCTGAAGCGGGCGGGCTGATGATTGGAGTAGAAATTTAGCATGTAAAAAATCAGCACCCGGTCCGGGTGCTGATTTTTTACTTCTCGTCTTCTCGTCTCCATCTGGTAGTAAGGCTTGATCCAGAGCTTATCCAGGGCCTCCTGGAAGTGAGTCAGGACATAGTCGCGATTGACGTACTTTTCCCGGACGCTTTCGTCAAAAACGTGATACAGTTGAGTTAAGTCATCACCGGTGTACTGGAGGGCCTCCCTCGCCTTGTCGATGGCAGACTTGATGCTTTCCTGGCATAGAAAGGTAAAAATGCGAATTTTATTACTTGGTGACAGCATCTTTGCCCGCAAGGAAGGGCTGGATCAGCCTAGAATCAACTGGACCTTGAAAGAGAAAAAGCCTGACCTGGAAATCGACAATACGGCGGTGTCTGGCATCAATTCCGGCGCCCTTTTAGCCCTGTTAGGAGACCTGGCCTTAAAGCGGCCCCGGGCTGACCAGCTTTTCTTAATGGTCGGAGTCAATGACGCGGCCAGCCATAAGCAAGTGCCACTAGACCAGTACCGGAAGAACCTCCAGGCTATTGTCTCCGCCCTGGTCTGCTTTTATCCGGGGACCAAAACCGTCCTGGTCTCCGGGCCGGCGGTGGATGAAGCTAAGCAGCGGGGGCGGACCAACGCAAAACTGGCAAAGTATACTAAAGTAATGGAGGAAGTCGCGGCTGAATACCAGGTTGCCTATGCCGACTTTTTCACGGCCATGCTGAAGGAGGGAAACCTGAAAGCCCTGTGCCGGGGAGAACTTGACGACGGCCTTCATTTTGGCCCGCGCGGTTATCAATTGCTGGCAGCGGAAATGATGAAGCAGCTGCCCAAGGAAGGGTAAACAATGAAGAAGATCTATGTGGTTCGCCATGGCCGGACCTATTTGAACAAGTACCAGCGCCTGCAGGGCTGGTCTGACGCTCCTTTGACTGAAGAAGGGATCGAGGGTGCCCACCGGATGGGGAAGGCCTTGAAGGACCAGCATTTTGACTTGGTGGCCTCCAGCGACTTGAAGCGGGCGGCTGACACCCGGAAGATCATCGTTTCGGAAAATGACAACTGGGAGTCAACCGAGATGACCCAGACCGCTGACTTGCGGGAGCTATTTTTTGGCTACTACGAGGCCTTCCATGATACGGAAGGAGTAGCGGCAGCCTTCAAGTCCACCAAGTACCCCCGCCTGGTCGACGCGGTCAAGGACGGCTACACTTGGCAGGAAATCGGGGACTTATTCCACGCGGCTGACCCGGAGGGGGATGCTGAAAGCGGGAGCGAGTTTGAAAGCCGCCTGAAGCGGGGGATCGACTACCTGGTCAACCATGATGAGTCAGAGCGGATCCTTTTGGTTGGCCATGCCTGCGTCATCCATTGCCTGGCCTGCATCTACGGTGGCAAGCACCTCAGAACCGACTTGCCTAAGCACAACGAGATGACGGTCTTGAATGTCGATGATAACGGCCAGGTCAGCCTGGAAGAATTTGGCCGGCCGATGTACTGATTTTTGCCCTGCTGGTCTATAATAGCTTGTAGGGAGAAGTAGGGAAAGATCTATCGAAAATGGTAGGTGAGACAGATGATTAGTAAAGAAAACAAGTTGTTGATCCGGCGCTATCTTTACGCCATGATCAACATGTACGGTATTATTCCGCTGAGACACGCGTACCATATTTTCAGCCACCAGAACCCATTGCTCAACATTGACGAGGACGACTTCTGGGAATTCACCATGTTGGACCAGAGCGACCAGGACTACAATGTGGCCGGTGAAAGGGAACTGCTGGTGGAAGAGCGGTGCGAAGATGAGGATGAGGAATTCTACCTTTACGGCGACTGGGTCTTGATGGACCTGCCGCAAGATTTCAAGCGGATCAAAAAGCTCCAGCACAACCGCCTCTATTACGTGCCGGAGAAGGATGAATTTTTGCGCCGGGAAAACGAATGGTATTATGAACGGACCACGGCGACGGAAGAGTACCGCCAGTATCTGAAAGACAGCAATCCAGGCCTCAGCGACGACCGGCTGGAAGAAGCCTTCTTTGAGGCGCTGACCCAGCTGCACTCGGTCAGCTACGGCAAGACGGTGGAAGAGACCATAAACGCCGTGCCCCGTTCCCTGCGCCTGATCGGCTTCACTGTAACGGACGAGCAGGAAGATGAACTGCGGGACTTGCTCAGACGGATGCTGGACGGAACCCGGCAGGAGGCTTTGCGGGGAAAAATGTACAAGTACCACAAGCTGCCGACCACTTTGGAAATCATCGAGACGGAAGGCTTGACTCCGGAAAACATCTCCCGGATCCACAGCGGGAAGATCGACGCCATGGAACTGGTGCCCCAGATCGAGCTCAAGCAGCCCGACCTGGCCCAGCAATTGCTTACGATTTACCAGCAGTAAGGCCAAAACAAGGCAAAATTGAACAAAGTAAAAGGCGAAACTCTAAGAAGGGCTTCGCCTTTTCTTTTATCTGTACCTGCTTTCTTCCAGCTTATTTTTGGTAGCCGCGGCTGACCTTGCCGGCGTAAGTGGTAAAAATCTCTCGCAGGCGCGGGGCTAGGGCAATGACCAGGGCCAGTTTGGCTAAGCTTGTTGGCAAAAAAGGCCAGATAGCAGCGTTAGCCGCGGCTGTAAAAGGCAAATGACTGATCCAGGCTAGCCAGGCCGCACCCATTAGCAGCTGCAAAAAGAGGGCAATCCCGGCCGTCAGTGTCAAATACAGCCGCTTTCCTTTAGCCAGGCCCGTGATCAGGGCCAGGGGCAAGAAAGCCCAGAGAAAGCCTCCGTTAGGCCCGAAAAGGACGGCGATGCCGCCACTGGCGCCGCTGAAGACGGGGAGACCGGCGGCCCCTAAGAGCAGGTAGAGGGCGACGGCGCCGGTTCCCAGCTGCCAGCCAAAGGCAGCCGCGATTAGGGGGATTACCAGGGTCTGCAGGGTAAAAGGGACCCCGCCCGGCAAGGGGACCGCCAACTGGCTGCCGACAATGATCAAGGCCGTGGATAAGGCCAAAAGACAGAGCTGAAAAGTATTTTTTCTGGACATTTTTCTCCTCCAATCCAGCAAAACTATTGCTTACTTGATTAATATAGTTTTTCTGGGGCTTTTTGTCAATAAGGTATTTTATCAAGTACATGTATAGCGATTGCTGGAGGGAAAAGTAGCAAAGATAAAGGTTAGGTAAAAAGATGCAAAAATATGGGGAAAAGCAGGTCTAGTGGCTAAGCGCCGGGGATGCTACTAGATATGCACAACTTCCACAGGAGTTATCCACAATATATCGTAGTTGCTTGCCGGAGTAAGGCCCAAGATGTGGAAAAGAAGAAAATGGGGGTAAGATAAACTGAAAGTAATTTTTTGCACTGTTTTAGCTTTTTGTCTATAATGGAAACTTAATACGCCTAATAGAAACAAGCAATGTAACGGAAAATAAGGAGGCCACATGCGCTATCAGCAAATTATCCTGGACGTTGACGACACCTTGCTCGACACTGAAGCAACGGTCCACGACTCCCTGGTTCAGCTCTTCAAATCCCATGGCTGGGAGATCAGTGACGAATTTGAAAAAGAATTCCACGCCTACAACCAGGGGCTCTGGCGGCGGCTAGAAAAGGGTGAGCTGACCTTGAACCAGCTCTACGCGATCATGTTCCCGGACATTATCAAAAAATACTGCGGGGTCGAAGTCGACGGGATGGAGACGGCTGACGAATTCCACAGCTACTTCCACACCGGCCACAAGCTCCTGCCCGGGGTCAAGGACACCCTCCGCTATGCTAAAAGACTGGGCTACAGCCTGGCGGTTTTGAGCAACGGGGAGCAATTTGGCCAGGAGCACCGGCTGGAATTAGCCGGGATAAGACACTACTTTGACCTGGTTGTGACCAGCCAGGAAGCCGGGGTGCAGAAGCCAAACGCGGAAATTTTTGACTACTTTTTCGCCAGAAACGGCTACGGCCCCAACCAAACCGTCTTCTTCGGCGATGGCCTGTCCTCTGACATCATGGGAGCGGAAAACTACGGCTTTGCCAGCATCTGGTTCAACCACCGCCACCGGCAGAAGACCCTGCCAGTCCACCCCCTCTTTGAGGTGGACAACTATGCCCAGTTCCAGCGGATCTTGAAAAAAGACTTCGCCCCGACCGCTCTGCGTTAGTTTCCGCTATACTTAAAGCAAAGAGACTATTAAGAAGGATTTGGGGAAAATGGAAAATTACTTTTTTGATTTCGACGGCACGATCTGCGAATCGCGCCACATCTGCGCGACCTGTGCCTGCACTTGGGGCGCCTTTGACCCGGCCAGCCTGAAGAAGGAAAAGGCTGACTACACGGTCGACTATCCCCTGGAAATTTTGGCGATCTAGAAAAAAGCAAAGAGTAAAAACGACAGAGAGTAAAGAAAAACAGAAAGTGAAGATAAAATGCGACTGATTTCTTGGAACATTGACTCATTGAACGCGGCCTTGACGGGGACTTCCCCGCGGGCGGAAATGACCCGGGGGGTCTTGAAAAACTTGCATGACCTGGATCCAGATGTCCTGGCCCTGCAGGAAACCAAGCTGCCGGCCAGCGGGCCAAGCAAAAAGCATCAGGCGGCTCTGGCTGACCTTTTTCCGGAATACGATTTCGTTTGGCGGTCCAGCATGGAGCCAGCCCGGAAGGGTTACGCGGGCACGATGTTTTTGTATAAGAAGGGCCTGGATCCAGTAGTGACCCGGCCGGAAATCGGGGCCCCGGAGCCGATGGACTTTGAAGGGCGGATTTTGACTCTGGAATTCCCGGACTTTTACGTGACCCAGGTCTACACGCCAAATGCCGGCAACGGTCTGGTCCGCTTGGGTGACCGGCAGGAATGGGACAAGTGCTACCGGGCCTACCTGGAAGAATTGGACAAGAAGAAGCCAGTCCTGGCCAGCGGGGACTTCAACGCCGCCTACCAGGAAATCGACTTGAAGCACCCGGAAAACAACCACCATTCCGCCGGCTTTACGGATGAAGAAAGAGCGGGCTTTGGCCAGCTTTTGGCGGCGGGCTTCACGGATACCTTCCGCCAGATCCACGGCCAGGTGGAGGGCGTCTACTCCTGGTGGGCCCAGCGGGTGCGGACGGCCAAGGCCAATAATTCCGGCTGGAGAATCGACTACTGGCTGGTTTCCAACCGCCTGGCTGACCAGGTGGAGAAGTCGGAAATGATCGAGACTGGAGAAAGAGCGGATCATTGTCCAATTTTATTGGAAATTAAGCTGTGATTCGGTTACAATTAGAAGTTAGAGGTTGAAGAAACAAAGAAGTTTTAGTTAATTTTTAGTGTATGAGGCGTATGTGTATATGAAGAGATTAGAAAAAGGGGTCATCAGCTTGATCCTGGTCATTTTTGCCGGCACGGTGATTATGGCCGTCTCGAGCGGTGGCCAGAAAGCAGAAAGCAGTTCAGACGCCTTCGATACTTCAGAGTACCGGAAGGCAGTCAAGTCAACCGACAACCACCACTTCAAGAACATGAAGGTGGAATTGTCCGGCAAGAAGAGCAAGATTACTGGCATCCTGCCCAAGACGCCGACTTCTGTCAGCCTGCTCAAGCAGTGGGAGAGCAAGAAGGTTGACCTGGATTTTACGGCCAGCAAGAAGGACAGCGTGCTGATCAGCAAGCAGACAGTTAAGCTGCCGACCCCTAAGGGGCAGGAATTGACTCATGCCACGGTTGGTGAAATCGGCTATGACCCGGACAGCGACAAGGTCTTGATTTTTGCCAGTGACAAGAACTACAGCCGGGGGTTCTATCCTTTAGGTAATTTGAAGCGGAACGAACCGAGCCCGGCTAGTTTAAGTGCCGACCAGGATCCGCTGGAATTCAGTTTTAAAGATTAAGCAGAAGGACTTTCGCTTTAAGCGGCAGTCCTTTTTTCTTTCTTGTTACTTTTGCCTTGTTTTCTGAATTTTTAACCGGCTTGAAACTTTTTTAATTAAGTAAGGCTTGCACTTTGGACAAAATTGTTTTATTGTTTATTATGAGAAAACGATTGATGACATATTAAAAAATAAGGAGGAATCTTTAATGAGAAAAGTAGCAGTGATCGGCATGGGCCACGTTGGGGCCACGGCGGCCTTTATTCTTTTTACCCACGGGGTAGCGGACGAATTGGTCTTGTTGGACAAGAATGAGACCAAGTGCCGGGCTGAATGGGGCGACTTGCGCGACACCCTGGGCAGAAACGACTTCTACGTCAATGTCAAGTGGGGCGACTGGAAAGAGCTGGCGGACGCTGACTTGATCATCACCGCTTTTGGTGACGTGGCGGCCTCAATCACGACAGGTGACCGGTTCGCGGAATTCCCGATCAACACCAAGAATGCGGTTGAAGTTGGCCAGAAGATCAAGGACAGCGGCTTCAAGGGCGTCATCATCAACATCTCCAACCCTTGTGACGTGGTAACCTCCATCTTGCAAAAGGTGACAGGCCTGCCAAAGAGCCAGGTCTTCGGGACCGGGACCTTCCTGGACACTTCCAGAATGCAGCGGGTTGTCGGGGAAAAGCTGGGCCAGGACCCGAGAAACGTGTCCGGCTTCAACCTGGGCGAGCACGGGTCCAGCCAGTTCACGGCCTGGTCAACTGTTTGGGTCAACAACCGGCCAGCCAAGGACCTCTTCAATGAAGCAGAGAAAGAAGAAATGGACCGCTTGAGCAAGGACAATGCCTTCATGGTCGGCAAGGGCAAGGGCTACACCTGCTACGCTGTCGCTACCTGCGCGGTCCGTTTGGCCAGAGCCGTCTTCTCTGACGCCAAGTTCTACGGCCCGACCAGCTGCTACGTTGAATCTCTGGGGACCTACATCGGCTACCCGTCAATCGTTGGCAAGCATGGGGTAGAAGAAGTGCCAGTTCTGGACTTGCCAGCTGACGAACAAGCCAAGCTGGAAGCTTCCGCTAAGAAGCTGAAGGACAGCCTGGCCAGCTTGGAATAATTAAAACGATTCTGACAAGTCAAAAGAATTTTAGCGTAAGAAAATCCTCCCGGGCGGGAGGATTTTTGTTATAATGAGCCTAATTACAAAAAGTAAGGAAAATGACAGGAGGCAAAAAATGACTTTGCACGGTTTGGAAGATACTTACGAATTAGCCAATGGGGTCAAGATCCCGGTAATCGGTTTCGGGACCTGGCAGACGCCAGACGGCGACGTAGCCCAAGAAGCAGCTGAGACAGCCTTGAATGCCGGCTACCGGCACATCGACACGGCCGCAGCTTATGGCAATGAAGCCAGCGTGGGCCGGGCCATCAAGCGCAGCGGTGTCAAGCGGAGCGACTTGTTCGTGACCAGCAAGCTTTGGAACGGGTCCCACAGCTATGAAGGGGCCAAGACGGCTATTGACGACAGCCTGCTCAAGCTGGACACGGACTACCTGGACCTGTACTTGATTCACTGGCCAAATCCAGTTGCCATCCGGGACCACTGGGCAGAAGGCAACGCGGAAGCCTGGCGGGCCATGGAAGAAGCCGTTCAAGCTGGCAAGATCCGGGCAATCGGGGTCTCCAACTTCCGCCGCCACCACCTGGAAGCCCTCTTAAAAACGGCAGAAATCAAGCCTGTGGTCAACCAGATCTGCCTTAACCCAAATGACTTGCAAGCGGAAGTAACGGCCGCTAACAAGGAATACGGCCTTTTGAGCGAGGCTTACAGTCCTTTGGGCACGGGCGGTCTTTTGGGCAATGAGACCATCAAGGCAGTTGGGGCCAAGTACGGCAAGTCCAGCGCCCAGGTTTTGATCCGCTGGTCCCTGCAGCATAACTTTTTACCACTACCGAAGTCAGTTCACCCGGACTACATCAAGGCCAACGCTGAGGTCTTTGACTTTGCGCTTACTGCAGATGACATGGCCAAGCTGGATGGCCTGCAAGGGATCGGCCAGCCAGTCCTGGATCCGGACCAAGCCGAATTTTAAAGACAAAAGCAAAAAGAAGTAAAAATTTTTATAAGAAAGACTATATAATATGCCGAAAAACGAATTGGTGGTTATATAGTCTTTTTGTATATATCCGGAAAAGCCGAACGAAAATTGCTAAAAATTTTTTCAAAAAAATTTGACAGCGGGTGAAGGCTTACGGGGCTTGAATTGAGCCGACATACAGTTTCTCGTGTTCGCCTAGTTACACAACACTACATCTTGTGTTTCACAGGAAGAGTGCTAATATATGGAGTGCTTAAAAAATAATGAGACAAGCAGAAAGGACCTGAGAAGATGAGTGAAGAAATATCTCTCTCGGTGGAATTTATCGACCGGGTGAAAGCGAGTGTAAAACCTCACTGGGGCAAGCTGGGCTGGGTCACCTACAAGCGGACCTACGCCCGCTGGCTGCCGGAAAAGGGACGGAGTGAAAACTGGGATGAAACCGTCAAGCGGGTGGTTGAAGGCAACATCAACCTGGATCCCCGCCTTCAAGACTCCCCAAGTCTGGAACTGAAGCAGAGCTTGACTGAAGAAGCAGAGCGGCTCTACAAGCTGATCTACGGCCTGGGCGCGACGCCATCTGGCCGGAACTTGTGGATTTCCGGGACTGACTACCAGAGACGGACCGGGGATTCCTTGAACAATTGCTGGTTTGTGGCCATCCGTCCGCAAAAGTATGGGGACAGCAAGATCGTGCCCAGCTACCTTGGCAAGCAGGAAAAGGCCGTTTCCATGCCTTTCTCCTTCCTCTTTGACGAACTGATGAAGGGGGGCGGGGTTGGCTTCTCAGTTACCAGATCCAACATCAGCCAGATTCCCCGGGTCGACTTTGCTATCGACCTGCAGCTGGTGGTCGATGAGACCAGTGAATCCTACGACGCTTCCGTCAAGGTCGGGGCCGTCGGCAAGAATGAATTAGTTCAAGATGCTGACAGCATCTACTACCGCCTGCCGGATACCCGGGAGGGCTGGGTTTTGGCCAATGCCCTCTTGATTGACCTCCACTTTGCCCAGACCAACCCAGACCGTAAGCAAAAGCTGATCCTGGACTTGTCCGACATCCGTCCTTACGGGGCAGAAATCCATGGCTTCGGCGGCACGGCTTCCGGCCCAATGCCCTTGATTTCCATGCTGCTGGACGTTAACGAAGTCTTGAATAATAAGGCTGGTGGCCGCCTTACGGCTGTCGATGTTGCCGACATCTGCAACTTGATCGGCAAGGCAGTCGTGGCCGGCAATGTCCGCCGTTCAGCGGAACTGGCCCTGGGCTCAAATGATGACCAGGACTTCATTTCCATGAAGCAGGACCAAGAGAAGCTGATGCACCACCGCTGGGCATCCAACAACAGCGTGGCGGTTGATTCAGCCTTCAGCGGCTACCAGCCGATCGCTGCCGGGATCCGGGAAAACGGGGAGCCAGGGATCGTGAACCTGGACCTGTCCAAGAACTATGGCCGGATTGTTGATGGCTACCAGGCTGGAATTGACGGGGACGTGGAAGGGACCAACCCTTGCGGGGAGATCTCCCTGGCCAACGGGGAACCTTGCAACCTCTTTGAAGTCTTCCCGCTGATCGCGGAAGAACAGGGCTGGGATTTGCAGGAAGTTTTTGCCTTAGCGGCCCGCTACACCAAGCGGGTAACCTTCAGTCCTTATGACTGGGAAATTTCCCGGGAAATAATTCAAAAGAACCGCCGGATCGGGATCTCCATGTCCGGGATCCAGGACTGGCTTTTGACCAGACTGGGCAATCGGGTGGTTACCGGCTTCAAGGATGACTTTGACCCGGAAACCCATGAAGCTATCAAGGTGCCAGTCTACGACAAGCGGGCCATTAAGATGGTTGACCAGCTTTACAAGGCCGTGGTTAAGGCTGACCAGGCCTACAGTAAGACTTTGGGCTGCAATGAATCAATCAAGCACACCACGGTCAAGCCATCAGGCACGGTGGCCAAGTTGGCCGGTGCCAGTGAAGGCATGCACTTCCACTACGGGGCTTACTTGATCCAGCGGATCCGTTTCCAGGATTCTGACCCGCTTTTGCCAGCCTTGAAGGCCTGCGGCTACCGGACGGAAGCCGACATCTACACGGAAAACACGACCTGCGTGGAATTCCCGATCAAGGCGGTAGGGGCGGACAACCCTAACTTTGCCTCAGCTGGCACGGTTTCAATCGCGGAACAGTTTGCCACCCAGGCCTTCTTGCAGACTTATTGGTCGGACAACGCGGTTTCCTGCACGATTACTTTCCAGGATTCCGAAGGTGACCAGGTTGAATCCTTGCTCCGCCAGTACCGATTTATCACCAAGTCAACCTCGCTTCTGCCATACTTTGGCGGTTCCCTGCAGCAAGCGCCAAAGGAACCGATCGATAAGGAGACTTACGAAAAGCGCAGCCAGGAAATTACCGGCAACGTGGAAGAAGTCTTCAGCCAGCTGAACAGCGACGTCAAGGACCTGGAACTGGTCGACCAGACCGACTGTGAAGGCGGCGCCTGCCCAATTAAGTAAGGCAGGCAAAATAGCGATAAAAGACATAAGAAAAAAACTAAAATAAAAAACGGGAGAAACAAAAGATGAAAAAGAAGATTTTAGCAGTCGTAGTTGCCTTGGCAGCCTTCGTGGGCCTTTTTGCCAGCCAGCCAGTCCAAAAGCAAAGTATTCAAGCAGCCAAAACCACTAAAACGGCTAAGAAGACTACTAAGAAGGCCAAGGCTAAGCAAATCAGCGTGACCTACACTTTGAAGGACACGACCAAGGCCAAGAATAAGCAAACCCTGGCTAAGAAGACTTTCAAGGTCAAGAAGGGGACGACTGTCTTCACTGTTTTGAAGAAGGCCTGGAAAGTCAACTATACTAAGTCTTCAAATGGTGTCTTCATTACCAAGATCAAAGGCCTGGGCAATGAAAAGAAGAAGCTCTACTGGACTTACACCGTTGACGGCAAGATGGTCAAGGTGGCAGCTGACAAGCAAAAGCTGACTAAGAACAAGTCCAAGGTTGTCTTCACTTTGAAGAAATACTAAAATGCAGACCAAGGAACGCAACCAGCTGCAAAGGCTGACCCTGCTGGCCTTGCTGACTGCAATGTGCGTGGTTTTGCGGATCTTTAAAATCATCGATATCCCCAATGTCCAGCCGGTGACCGACATCATTATGTTGACGACGCTGGAACTGGGGGCAGGGACGGGGATTCTCCTGGCCATTTTGGTCATGGTGATCTCCAATATCTTCCTGGGGTTTGGCATTTGGACCTTGCCGCAGATCTTTGCCTACGCGGCCTGCGCTTTGACCGTGGCGTTATTTGCCAGGCTTTTGCCGCTGAAAAGCCGGAAATTCTTCTGGCTGCAGGAGCTCTTGGCCGGCTTTCTGGGCCTGGAATACGGCTTCTTCGTCAGCCTGGGCATGGCTGGCTGGGGCGGCTGGGCAGCCTTCATTGCCTACTGGGTCAGTGGCCTGACCTTTGACTTGTATCATGCTGCCGGCAACCTGGCCTTTTATCCTATCCTTTATCTGCCATTAGTTTTGGGCCTGGACCGGTTTAAAAAGAAAGTAGGGTGGAAGCAAAATGCTTAAAGTCTACACTAAAGTCGGTGACCAGGGGAAAACCAAGCAGGTGACCGGCAAGATGGTCGCCAAATACGACCCGCAGATCCAGACACTGGGAGCTCTCGATGAGCTGCAGTCCTGGCTGGGGGTTACGGTGGCCAACCTTTCTCCAGCCTGCCAGGGCCTGGAAGAAAAGCTGATCAAGCTGGAGCGGGAAATGTATGAATTGCAGGCTGACCTGGTGGTCAAGCGGCATCATACGATTACCTTGGCTGAAGTGACTTACATGGAAGAGCAAATCGATGCCTGGACGGAAGAATTGCCGGAAATGAAGGAATTCATCCTGCCAGGCGGGTCAAAGACCAGCGCCAACCTCCAGTATGCCCGGGCACTGGCCCGGACCAGCGAGCGGGTCTGCGTGCTGTACGCGGACGAAAGCGGGGAGGTCAAGAGCGACAGCCTCAAGTACCTGAACCGCCTGTCAGACTATCTGTTCGTCATGGCCCGCTACGCCAACCTTTTGGAGGGCGTGGCTGATGTCAAGAGCAAGCCCGCCCGGCCGCGGCGGCGTCCAAAAAAATAAGCTAGCAAATTAAAAAGTGTTGGATGACTTTGAGAGCAAGCATCCAACACTTTTTCTTTTACAGTTACTTTCAGTATATTCTACTCCAAAAATAAGCAAACAAAAACCCGCGGGTGAGAAGGCCCCGCGGGTTTTCGTTTTAGCTTTTAATGGATAAGTTTAAAAGTATGTGTTTGTAAAGTAATGTAAGTAATTTTTAAGTAGATTGTTGTAAGAAAATCTGTAAGTTTTAAAAAAGGGATTTCTAAGCGGCTAGATTAGCCAACCTTAACTGGAGTTTCAGCTTCCTTGCCTTCAACCAATTCAAGGTTGTTGTCGAAGGCCTTAACTACCATGTTGCGAACAGCGTGAGTAGTGTAGAAAGCAGTGTGTGGAGTTACCAGAACGTTTGGACGAGCGATCAAGTCAGCTAAACGTGCGTCTGGGAATTCCTTGCCTTCCCAGTCTTCGTTGAAGACGCCAACTTCACCTTCGTAAACGTCCATTGCGTAACCGAAGATCTTGCCTGAGTCCAAACCACGGATAACCGCGTCAGTGTCAACCAATGGACCACGTGATACGTTAACGATAACTACGTCTTGCTTCATTTTAGCGATTGACTTGTCGTTGATCATGTGAACGTTAGCTGGAACGTCAGGAACGTGCAGGGAAATAACGTCAGCTTGCTTGTACAGGTCGTCAAGTGAGTCTACGTAGTAGCCCTTCTTTTCCAATTCTGGGTTGCGGAAGATGTCGTAAGCGATAACCTTAGCGCCGAAGCCTTCCATGATTTGCATGAAGACTTGACCGATGTGGCCAGTACCTACAACACCAACAACTTGGTCGCGAACTTCACGGCCGATAGTTGGTGCCCAACGCAAGTCGTGACGGGCAACCTTTTCGTCCATAGCCTTGTCTTGACGCAGGATGCGGGCAGCTTGGATAGCAGCATGTTCTGCGATGGCGTTTGGTGAGTAAACTGGAACGTTGGTGATTTGGAAGCCAAGTTCCTTAGCCTTAGCCATGTCGATGTTGTCAACACCAACGTTACGCAGGCTCATCTTAGTGATGCCGTTGTCTGCCAAAGCTTGCAGAGTTTCAGCGGTGTAGTCAAGTTGTTGGTAAACAACAACACCGTCAGCACCCTTTGCCAAAGCAGCAGTTTCTGGGGTCAAAAGCTTGTCAGTGTATTCAACTTCGACGTCCTTGTGAGCGTCTTCCCATTCCTTCAAGAATGGCTTTTCATCTTCACGAATTGCGTAAGCAAAAATTTTAGTCATTAATTGTCCCTCCGTTATTCTTGCTCTTACATTGATAATAGTAACACAAAAAGGTGAAAGATAACACTAAAAACCAGTCACGTGAACAATATAATTTGGATGAAAGCGCTAAACATCAATATGGACAAGATGATTTTTGAAGTGAAAAAAATATCTTTCACAAAGTTGAAAATGTTTTGACTGCAGCTAGTTTATAGTAACGGAGTTTTTAAGCAAAAAGCGGCATAATATCCTCTCTTACAAGAATGTTATGCCACTTTTCTTCTATGTTATTTGCTGATTGCTGCCGCTTAATCGATCTTGCGCTTTGGATTAAGCAGGTTCATTGGGTCAAACAAGCTCTTGATCTGGTGTTGGATCCAGTCAACGTCTTCACCCAATTCAACATTGTTCCACTGGTTCTTCAACATCCCTACGGCATGTTCGCCAGAGATGGTTCCACCCAGTTCCAAGGCCTTGGTAAACATTTCGTGCAAGACGATATTGACACTTTCAGGCATTTCCTTGGCATCCTTGGACCAGGTAACGGTTGGGTGCAGGTTGCCGTCGCCAGCATGTCCGGCGGTGAAGATTTCCAGTTCCGGGTACTTGTCGCTCAAAGCCTGGATCGTGTCAACCAACTCAGCCATACGTGAAGTTGGCACGGCCATGTCTTCCATAACTGCGCTGCGACCAGTGAAGATGGCTGGTAACATGTCCTGGCGGACGCTGATAATCTTGTCTTGCTCAGCTGGGTCAGTAGCCAGCTGGACGTCGGTCACATGATACTTGTCCATAATGTTCTTGACGATCTGTTTGCCTTCATCAGAAATGGAGTCGACGCGGAAAATTAAAGCTGCGCCGCGGCCGGCCATCTCCTTGTTATCACGGAATTCGCTGACTGCCTGCAGGGTGTGGGAATCCATGGCTTCTAACATGGCAGGGTAGATCCCTGACATCCGCAGATCTTTGGTGGCTTCAGCCAAAGTGTGCATATCCTTGAAGTAGGCCAAGCCCATCAAGGATTCGCCCAAAGGCAGCGGCAGCAACTTGACCGTAATTTCCACGATCGTACCCAGCGTCCCTTCTGAGCCGACAAACAATTGAGTTAAGTTGTAGCCAAAGGCTTGCTTGCTGGTTTTGCCGCCCAGGTCAAGGAGGCGACCATCAGCTAGGACGACCTTCAAGCCCAGGACGTTGTCGCGGGTTGATCCGTAGCGAACGCCACTCAAGCCGCCGGCGTTGGTCGCGACGTTGCCGCCGATGCCTGACATTTTCTTTGAAGCTGGATCTGGAGCGTAGAAGAGCCCTTGCTTTCTCGCGGCTTGGTCAAGGTCATTGTTGATGACGCCTGGCTGAACGACGGCATAGGCATCCTCAGCGTTCAATTCCAGAATCTTGTTCATCTTGGCGGTTGAAAGAATGATGGCGTGGTCAACAGCATCAGCGCCAACAACGGTGCTGGTGAAGCGGTTCTGGGAAACAACTGGCAGGTGGAAGCGGCGGGCAGCCCGCATGACTCCCTGGACGTCAGCGATTGAGCCTGCTTCGACCAGGGCTAGAGCCAGGCCGTGCTGGCCAGGCAGGTTTTGGCTATAGGATGCGGTTTGTAAGCTGTCTTTATCAGTTTTGACGATCCCATCTTTTACTTGTTCCTGCAAAAAATCAATTATTTCGTCTGTGTTGTAGGCTGAAAAATTCAATCCCATGGTAAATTCTCCTTTTAAGCAATAGTGATTTTCACGGACACGAATGAGTGTCTTGTTATTTTTTTACTAACAATTAGTAAGTGAGTTTAGTATACACTAATGCTCAGCAATTGCAAATAAATAGTTTTTGTTCCAAAATATCTTTAACCTGGTAAACTTTAGGTAAAAAGCAAAATCGAGGAAACGATAATGACAGTGCAAAAAATCATCCACGATCCTCTCAGTTTAAGCCAGCCGGCAGCTAAAGCGGCGGCCAGTGACCGGCAAGCGGCCCAGGACCTACTGGACACCCTGCTGGCCCACCGGGAAAGCATTGACGGCCTGCCGCCCGCCGCTGGCCTGGCCGCCAACATGATTGGGTTAAACAAGGCGATTATCGCGGTCAACGCCGGCTTTTTACCTATAGTTATGCTCAACCCCAAGATCGTTAAAAGATCCGGTCACTACCTGGCAGAAGAAGGCTGCCTGTCTTTGCCTGGAGAGCGGCCGGCTGACCGCTATGAAGAAATCACGGTCAAGTACCAGGACATGGATTTAAAAGAGCATGAGCAGGCCTTTACGGGCTTTGTGGCGGAAACTATCCAGCATGAGGTCGATCACTGCAAGGGCAAATTAATTTAATAAGGTAGGAAAGCAAAAAGCTGGGCCAAACGGCTCAGCTTTTTTAATCGGTCAGGTAGGAGACCGGCTTGTTGACTTCGACCTTGGTGCCGGAGTATTTCTTGGCGATCCACTTCTGGATCTGCTTGTTATGGTAGAGCTTGCCCAGCTTCTTGTAAGCGGCATTGTTCTTGTTCTTCTTGGCAGTGGCCAGGACATTGATGTTGTTCTTGGTGCTCTGGTCGATCTTTTCGTGGTAAAGAGAGTCCTTGAGCACGTTCAAGTTGCCGGCCAGGGCGATGGTGTTGCCGATGAGGACGGCGTCGACGGACTTGATGATCCGCGGGCCAGTGGTGTCATCGATCAGCTTGAACTTGAACTTCTTCGTGTTGGAAACAATGTCGTTGGTGTTGCCGCTGGCTGAGTCAAAGTTCTTCTTCAGCTTGATCAGGCCGGCGCTTTGCAAAAGCAGGAGCCCTCTGGCTTCGTTGGCGGCATTGTTGGCCAGGGCGATGGTCGCGCCTTTAGGCAGGTCGGAGAGCTTCTTGTACTTGGATGAGTAGATCCCCATTGGTTCCAGGTAGGTCGTGGCCAGGGCTACTTGCTGGCCGGTGTTGCTCTTGGACTTGTTGTAGGCTTCCAGGTAGGCCCAGGAAGCGAAGGCACTGACGTTGATGCTGCCATCGGAGGTTGCCCGCAGGAGGCTTGGCCCGTCGGTAAAAGCCTTCACCTTGATCTTAAGGCCCAGCTTTTTGGCCTGGCTGCTCTTGGCGATGTGCTGCCAGACTTGGACATCGGGGCCGATAGAGCCGACAGTGACGGTAGTCGTCTGGCTCTTGGCCGTTTGCCGGGAAGAAGTCAGGCGCAGGGCGAAGAAGGCGGCAATGATGACGACGAGGGCGATGGCGGCGGCGATGAGCCGTTGCTGCTTTTTCTTTCTTCTTATGATTTTTGCTCCTAAAAGTTAAAAACTAGTCTTCAACCACGTGGCGGTCAAATGGGTCGTCGCTGATGCCCTTCTTCAAGATGTCGTTGCACCATTCCTGGGCGCTGAAGAGGGAGTGGTCGCGGTAGTTGCCGCAGCTTTCGATGGTGGTACCAGGCACGTCTTCCCAAGTGATGTCGTCTCTGATGGCCTTGAGGGAGTCGCGCAGGGCCTTGGCTACTTCAGTGGTGCTGTGCTCACCCCAGGTAATCAAGTGGAAACCAGTCCGGCAGCCGAATGGGGAGCAGTCGATGACGCCGTCTAAGCGGTCGCGCAGGAGGCTGGCCAGGAGGTGTTCAATGGTGTGCAGGCCGCCAGTTGGGATGGCGTTTTCGTTAGGCTGCACCAGGCGGAGGTCGAAGTTGGAGATCTTGTCGCCCTTAGGGCCTTCTTCAACGGTGATCAGGCGGACGTAAGGTGCCTTAACTTTAGTGTGGTCCAATTCAAAACTTTCTACTTTAGCCATGATGATAATCTCCTTATTTCTAAAAATACTGCTTAACTAAATTACTTGAAAAAACGTGACAGAAAAAGCCCCTGAATGAAAGTGCTTTCGCTCAGGGACGTATTAGCGTGTTACCACCCATCTTCACGGCCAAAAGAGGCCGCCTTTAAGTACGCTCCGCCTGGGCGGAGTTATACTCGGGCGCGGTATCGGGCGCCTCCCGCGGGAAGCTTGCTGGAGCTCGCCTCCCGTATGACTCAAAGAACATGTTCGCCGGGGCCTCTTCAGCGCTTTTCAGCCACCGTGCCTCTCTGAAAGAAGATTTGACCAGCTACTTATCTTTTCTTTGTCAACGTTTTTTCATTTTTTAATCATAATATAATAACGATAGCCACTTGTCAACCTTTCGCGGCAAAAATTATCCAAGCCGGCTAATCGTCCTGCTTTTGCTTGCCGGAATTAAATTTCCGATCCCGCAGATAGTCGGCAATCGTCGCGCCAATGAAGATCAAGTCAAAGGGGCCTAGAAGGGCCAGGCCGGCGATGTTCAACATGCTATAGGCCGCCGCGTTGGTAACTATGATAATTCCGATAGGAATCAGTATGTTCCAATAGCCAATCCGGTAACGGAAGAAATCTCTAATTTCTTGCAACTTTGGCGCGAAAGGTACAGCCAAAATAAAGCCCAACAGTAGCCCAGACGTGAAGATGCTGATTAACAAACTGTTTAGAACCATGATAATGCCTCCAAAATTTACTTTCCTAGAAAACAACAAATACAGCATTAATACCTGGAATTATAGTTCTGTTTCTAATCGCATACAAGTGGAAAATATCCAAGCCGGCTAATCGTCCTGGCCGCGGTCCCGCTTGTCTTCTTCCTCGCGCTTGATCTTGAGGACTAAGGGGGTCAGTTTGATTACCAGGAACTTGGCAAAGTAGTAGGCGATCACGAAGAAGATGATGATGCCGACCAGTTGGGCAAGCAAGACTGGCCAGATGTTGTAAGCTACCTCAGTTAAAATCATTTTTTCTCACTCCATTTCAAAAAACATGCTTTTCACTTTTGACATCAAGATAATTATAACTCTATATATTAATTATGTATAAGTTCTTTACACTGCTTGCCTAGAGTAAAGAAAAAACCGCCAGCTGCGGTTAAATACCAACGGCTGGCGGTTATTAATTTTTAGCCCAAACGGTTGAGCAGTTCCTTCAAGAAGTCGTAAGTGCTGCCGACGTAGTGGTAGTCTGAACCTTCGAAGACGATAGCGTTCGGGTTGGTGTTGACGGAGATGATGTTTTCAGCATGGTCAACAGTAAAGGTGTATTGCGGCGCGCCGGCAATCCCCAGGTTGATCAAAACTTGCGGCTTGATCTTATGGCCGTTGACGCCGAGCTGCTGGCCACGGTTGAAGTCTGAGCCGACCATTGGTCTGGTAACCCCGATTTCAGCACCCAGCTTTTCAGCTACTTGCTTGGCCAGAGCGATAGTTTCCGGCTGGTTGGCACCACGGCCCAGAGCCAGAACGATCTTGGCCTTTGGCAGGCCGGCTGCTTGTGATGGGCTGCTTACCGCGTCAACCGCGCCGGCTGGAGTCTTGGCTGCTTCCAGAAGCGGCAGGATCTGGTCAAGGTCGGTCAAGTCAGCTTGTTTTCTTGCCACTTCCTGGCTTGGTACATTAGCCATTTCAGCGTTGCTGATTTCCGTGTACATCTTTTCGATCGTGCCTTCAGCGATTTCCATGGCTCTGGCGTCTCTTACCAGGTGTTCTGGAGAAAATTCAGCGCTGTAGCCGTAGCCGCCCATGATCTGCAGGGTCAAGTCACAGGATTCAACCGCTGCCTTGCTGCCGAAGCACTTAGCCATAGCTGATTGTTCCATGTATGGCAGGCCGGCATCCTTGCGGCGGGCAGCTTCCTCGTAAACCAAACGGGTCAGTTCCTTGTTGGTCGCAATCTTGCTGATCTTGTATTGGGTAACTTGCATGTCCTTGAGCAGGGTATTACCTGACTTGCGCTTAGCCGCGTAGTTTTTGGCAATATCAAGGGCATGTTCCTGGATCCCGGTCAAAACGGCCCCCATCAAGTAGCGGGCATCATCGTGGGCGTTGTTGGCAATTTCCAAGCCTTGCCCCCGCTTGCCCAGCATGTTTTCCGGACCAACTTCGATCTGGTTCATGACAACTTCACCGCAAGGAATTCCCCGCAGGCCGATGAACTTTTCAACATAGCCAAAGGAGAAGCCTGGCATCCCCTTGTCCACGATAAAGACGGAGTATTCGTTAGGACCAGTCTTCACGTTGACTGAGTAAACTTGAGCCAGGGTCCCGTTGGTAATCATAACCTTGTCGCCGTTGATGATCCAGCGGCCGTCCTTTTCAACAGCGTAGGACTGGTGCTTGCTTGGGTCTGAGCCGCCTTCCGGTTCAGTGTTGGAGAAGCCGAGGATGGCTTGGGCACCCCAGGCAAAGTAGCGCTTCTTAGCGACGTCAGTGCCGTACTTAGCCAGCTGGTCACAGCTCTTGTAGTGGCCTTCCAGCATTACGCCGACACTGGCGTTGGCCTTGGCCAGGATGTTGACGATCTTGCCGGCGGTTTGAGCGGAAACGTCCAGTCCGCCATATTCCTTAGGGATTTTTGCCCGCAAAAGGCCCAGGTCAACGATCTTCTGGAAAATGCCGTTTGGCAGCTTGGCCTGGCGGTCGATCTGCAGGTCAAAAGGCGCTACATCCTTGTCTGCCAATTGCTGAACGGCTTGCAAAAGTTTGGTTTCATTAGTCATGCTAGTATCCTTATCATTCTTTTATCATATAGAGAAGCAACGTTTTTTATTTCGTACAGCCGAAATAAAGAAAACGCTTTTATAGTTAATATACTATCACAAACTAGTGGCAATGTGCAATAGGAGGAATAAAAAAGGCCCACTCGCGTGAACCTTTCCAGTTTAATCAAGTTGAATTTCGCGGTCAAAAAGCCGGCGGCTTTCCGCGGTCAGATTGTGGGCGACGAACATGATCGTTTTATCCGTCTTGAGCAAGCGGGTAATAACCTCCCGCGTGGCGGCCTGGTCAATAGCGCTGGTGCCTTCATCGATCAAAAGCAGCTGGCTGTGGTAAAGATAGCTGCGGGCCAGAACAATTTTTTGCCGCTGACCGCCAGAAACATTGCTGTTTTCTACGGCAACTATTGTATCAAGCCCGGCCGGCCACAGGCGCAGGTCTTCACTTAAGTTTACCTGGTCTGCTGTTTGGCGGAGCAAGTCTTGATCGCTTAAAGCCGGATTGAACATAGTCATGTTTTCAGCAACGCTGCCAGGGAAAAGCTGGGGATCCTGGGGGAGATAGCCGATTTGGCTCAAGTTGGGCTGAATGACCTTGCCCTTCTGGTCCAGATAGTGAATTTCTCCACTGGCTGCCTTGACTTCACCCAAGAGCAGCTTGAAAAAAGTACTTTTCCCCCGGCCGCTGGCACCGGTCAGCAGAACTTTTTCTCCAGGCTGCAGCTTGATGGCCGGGTAAGCCAGGGTGAGACCGTTAAAGTCAATGGTTAAAGGACTGCTGGCAAAAGCAGCTGGAGCTTGGCCGGTCTCTTTTTTCTCCGGGACAGCTTCTCTTTGCTTAAGCAGGTCTTGCCGCAGCTGGCGGCTGCCGGAAATTTCGCCTAAGTAGTCAGCCGCGTTCTGCAGATTGCCAAAAAAGTCACTGTTAAAAGAAGCAATGCTGCTGAGCAGGCCAAAAGCCGTCCAGTGTCGGATGACCAGAAAGGCGGTCAAGAGCAGGATCAGGCTGCTGCCAAGAGAATATACCAGCTGATTGAGGTAATCCAAATGGGAGGAGACGGCGCTTTTGTGCACATGGGCATCTTCCAGTTCCTTGGCGGCCAGGCCGGCTTTTTCCTTAAACCAGGCTAAGGACAGGCAGCGGTGCAAGTCGCCAAGGCCGAGCAGCCAGTCGCCAAGAACCTTGAGATAGGCCTGGTTCTGCGCGGCCAGTCTGTGATTGGCGTGGTTGAGCTGGCGGTCAAGCAGGCGGGGAAGGTAGATCTGCATCAAGGCAAAGATGAGGCAGGCGATGAAGAGACTCCAGTGAAAACTGAGCAGGGCACCGCCAGAAGCCAGGACGGTCATGCCGGCCTTAAAGCTGCTGTAAATATTGCGCAGGTAGCTGACAGTCAGCAAGTCCCCTTCCTTAAGCAGCTGGTTTTGCGCCTGGGCTGGATCGTGTGCTTGGCCATCATTGAATATATGCAGGGCAAGCTCTTGCCGGATCTGCTGCAGGTAGCTTTGGATCAGCTGTTCCAGGGACAGGTTGCCATAGTAGGTGAGCAGGGCACTGAAGACCAGGCAGGCCAGCTGCAAGGCCAGCATTTGGGCAAAAAGCACGGGCTGCCGGTTTCTTAAAGCATTGAATTCCAAAGTTAAGGCGTAAGAAGACCCGACCAGCAGCAAGGAACTTAAAGCCGCGGCCAGGAAGAGCAGGCTGCTTTTGACTGGCTTGCGGAGGTAAAATTCTTTAAAAGTCATACATGCTCCCTCTTAGCTAAGCTGATTTCCCGGTCAAAGCGGGCTTTTTGTTCAGGGCTTAAATTGTGGGCAACGAAAATGACGGTTGCTGGCAATTGGCAAAGGGTCCGCAAGATCTGATCCTGGCCGGCCCGGTCAACCGCGCTCAGTGACTCATCCAGCAAAAGCAGGGGAAAGCCATGGCTTAAAGTCCGGGCAAGAGCCAGTTTTTGCTTTTGACCGCTGGACAGAGTCAAATCGTCTGGAGTAATCTGGCGCTGGGGATCAAGCTGGAGGCCGACTGTTTCCAGGTAATCTTTTGGATTAGCACTTAGGCCAGGGCTATGCATGGTCACGTTTTCCGCTAAAGTCGCGGGGAACAGGACCAGGTCCTGAGCCAGGTAGCCGATTGAGTAAGAATCCGGCTGGAAGGCCTGGCCAGCAGCGTCTTTAAAGATGATCTGGCCTTTTTCAGCTTGTAAATTGCCTAAAAGCAGTTTTAAAAGGGTGCTTTTACCGCTGCCGCTGTCGCCAGTGATAAGGATTTTTTCACCAGCATGGATGGTCAAATCGGGGTAGGACAAAAGCTGCTTGCCGTGGGTCAGGGAGACTTGTTTGATCTCGATTTGGGCCATCCGGTTGACCGGCTGCAGATTGTCATTTTTCTTGCTTTCCTGCAGGCGGCTAAGCTGCTGGCGCAGGCTTTTGGTCGAATTTAGATAAGAATAGCTGCCGGCGATGTTTTCCAGGACGGAAAAAATACTGCTGGCGAAATAACCAGACGTGATAACGCCACCTAAGGACATTTGTCCTTTAAAGAAGAGGAAGCCGGCGATGAGGGGGATGCTGACTGTGCCTAAGGCGTTGCTAAGGCTTTGCAGGCAATGGATCTGGCTGTTGATCTTGCGGCGGCTGACTTGCCGGTCGGCCAGCTCTTGGCCGGACTTAAGCAGGGCTTTTTGATAAGGGCCTTTGGCAAAGTAACGGCGAAGTTCTGCCAGGCCGGCAGTCCATTGGGCGATAGTCGCTAAAAAGTGCTGACTAGCGGCAGACAATTGATCGGTGGCCTGGTTGCTGTATTTTTCCAGTAAGCGGGCAATCGCGAAGGAAGTCACGGTAGTTAAGAGGCTGGCCAGGAGCAGGAGCCAGTGAAAAGACAAGAGGCTGGCGGCAACCATAAGCGCGTTGATAACGTCACAGATCAAGTAAAAGAGAACAGTAGCGTAATCGTAAGTCAAAGTGTCAAGGTCTTGGCTAAAATGGTTGGTCATCTCGGAGAGGCCGGCAGGCTGTTGGTAATAGTGGTCAGCCAGTCTGTCTCTGACGCCGTGCAGATACTGCTGGGTCTGCTTGCTGAAGAGGTAGTTGGCCCCGTTGAAAGCAAAGTTTAGGACTAAGGCCAGGGCAAACTGAATCAGAAGCAGGCTGCAAAAAATGTTAAAACGGCCGGCGGAAACTTGGTTGACCATTGGCGAGAACAGGTAAGTTGAAGCAACGTCGATGACCTGGGTCATGACCAGCAGGGCAAAGATAATGGCGAAGCGGCCCCGGTTGCTGTTGATTAGTTTACGTAAAGTCATGGGCAAAAATCGTGTAGTCTTTTTCTCCTAAAGGATCTTGCGATATGAGTTGCATAACGGTTTCGGCCTCTTTTTTTAGACCTAGTTTTGCTAGAGAGGCTGCTAAGATTTGTTTCATTCTTTTTATACCTAGAACATCGCCCAACTGGCGGTATTCTGATAGAGCATCAATGCTTCCAGATATGGCAAGTGAGAAATCTTCGATCTTGTAGTCGATATAAGCAGCTGTAGCAAGTTCTTCAGCTAAATACTCACTGTTATACGCGGAAGTCAGTTTGATGCTGTTTTTTATGAGTTTTTTGGCAAGATCATAGTTTTGCAACTCCAGTTCCAATTGAACTTGATTAATTGAAATTTGACTATAGTAACGAACAAGCTCAGAAATCAATGTAGTGTTGGCAGCATCGCTTGTTGTAATACAGCTGTTTAGAATTGTACTGGCACTAAGCAGCAGGAGACGGGCGTCTTGCAGATGCTGATAGTGATTATCGGTGGTAGAAATTAGAGCTAGCGCAAGTAAGTTGTCAATAAGAACTAAAGATTCCTCGGTTTGATCTTGAAGAATCATTTTAGAGGTCAAGACTGACATCGTCTTATAAAAATCCTCAGTATTATTAGTTCGTTTTAGTTTTAAGACGCACAAGCGATGAAGTATCAGTCTTTGAATTTCAGGGTCCTCTGCTTTATCTAAAGCTAAGTTAAAAATTATTTCTGCTAAGCTTGCATCTCTCTCAATACCGCAAAGCGTAGCGAGTTTTACCAAATCGGCTGGGGAATCTATCTGACATAATTCATCTTGCCGGATTGTGACCACGGAGTGACAAGACGAATAGTAGCCGAGGATCATTACGATAGAGTCAATCCAAGTTGCCAGGTCGGAGATGTCAATTGTCATGAGCTGGGCTACGATCTCTTCTTCGGTTGGTAAAGTTATCCCAAGCTTTTTACTGACTTGTTCAATAAAGTAGAATTGTGATGTCGATTTGCGCAGTCCGAAGTCTGTTAAGAACTCAGGTGCTTTTAGACTTCTGCTGTGAGCGGGTTTGTTTTGTAAAACTGTTTCTTTTGCGTATTGTATTCTTTCAAACAAAACAGGAGATTCTTGCCATGAAGAATCTCCTGACTTGAAAGAACTTAAAAATGATTCAAATTTCATGCTCTTCCCTTAGTAATTACATTGTGATTCCATGAAAGCACGATATCTGAAAAATAAGAAATCGTGTTGTTGTCTAAATCTTCAATCATTTTCTCCAAATCCATTGTTATCATCTCCTTATCATTTCTTAGTAATTTTAGTCTAATTCTATTACTTAGTCAACTGGTATAAGCAGAAAACATTAACTATTTTTACTGCTATTACTTTTCACTTCTTGCTCATACTTTACTAATTTCTTATAAGCTTTTTTGCTCCCGCGGTTCAAGTCCTTGTTAAATTTATATTCTTGCCAGTCGCTTATAAAGAGCAGGTCCAGGTTATAGCCCTCTGGATAAAGGTCGGCAGCTTTTCGCCGTAATTTTAACCGTTTAACGGGAACGACAGAAAATTGTTTGTTGACGAAAATTTTTGCCAAGGTTTGGTTTGCTTCTAAGGCGTAGAAAATACCCTCTCTTTCCAGATTGCCCGCGTAGACCACGTCTCCTTTGCAAAAATGTGTTTTGACTATTTTGCTAGTAGCTTTTTCTTTCAAAACGACTGTACTGCTGCTGAGTGGCAATTGACCGGCTAAAACTTTTTGCGCCTGGTCGATAATTTCTTTTGGCATCCCTACTTTTTGAGCAATCCAAAAAGCCCGGCTCTGACCGACTTGGTCTAAGAGAAGACGGTAGGTTGGGGTGAGGGTGTCGGCATTGAAGTCCATTGACGCGGTCCGGTAATTTGGATGCTTAACAGCATAATCTTTAATTCTGCTGTAGTGGGTCGTGGCTAAAACTAAGCACCCCTTAAGTTGCAGGGCTTGCAAGACGGAAATAGCAATAGCAGCTCCTTCATCGGGGTCAGTGCCACTACCCAGTTCATCGAGCAAAACTAGACTGCGGCTTTGAGCGTGAGTGACAATTTTGGCAATGTTGGTCATTTCTGCTGAGAAGGTCGACAGGGAGTTATCTAGGTCCTGTTGGTCACCAATTTGGCTGAAAATCTGCTGGCTGACAGGGATATCACAGATTTCCCGGCTGGGCAGAAAAAGCCCAATCTCTGTCATCATGATAGCCAGGCCGCAGTTTTTTAAAGTGGCGGTTTTGCCACCGGCATTTGGTCCAGTAATGATCAAGCCGCGAACTGGTGGCTTGATTTCCAGGTCAAGTGGAACGGGATTTTTAAGCAGGGGATGCCGCATCCCCCGTAAAAGTAGCTGATTTGTCTGATTTAATCTGGCCCGCTTGCCATTCAGCTCCCGGCTATATCGCGCCCGGGCCATAATTTGATCAATTGCCGCGACGACATCAATGTTACGTAATAGGCCGTGGCTTTCTTCATAGACGGTAGCGGTCAGCTGCCCGAGGATCATCGCTTCAATAGCTTCAATTTGTCCCTTGACAGCAATCTTTTCGCTGCTCAGCTGGTCCAGCTTGCGCGGAAGAATGAAGGCCGTCTGTCCATTGGCTGAATAAGCGATGATTCGTCCAGCGATTGCCTTTTTAAAGCTGCTTTTGACGGGCAGAGTCAAGTGACCATCTTTTTCTACCAGTCGCTGTTCTTGCAAGCTTTGGCTGACATTCTTGCTTTGCAGCAGCTTACCAGCCGTATCTTTTATTTCCTGGCTTAGTTCCTGTTCTTGCCGCCGCAGCCGCCTTAAGTCGCGGTCAGCGCTGTCGGCAACTTGACCATGTTCTATTGACTGATAAATCTGTTCAACCAGTTTTGGAAAAAGCTGGAGTTCTTCACCATAGGAATTAAGGATTGGAACCAGATCTTTTTCTCTGTACAAAAAGCGTTGCAGCAATTCACAGACCCGGAGATAATCAGCAACTTTTTCCAAATCATCTGCTGATAGAAGGAGCCCCTTCTGAGCGCGATTGATCAATGGCAAAAGGGAATCTGAAGAAACAAACGGCAGCTGCAAGCTCCGCTCTAAGAGCCGCGTACCTTCCTCTGTTTCATCGAGCAAGTGGGTAACAGCTGCCGGTTTGGTCAATGGCTGGGCCTGCAGAAGCAAGTTTCTGGCTTCGGGGGACTTGGCGTAAGACGCTACTTGGGTAAGGACTTGTGCAAATTGCAATTGGTTGTTTTCAAAAAATTCAGTCATCTAATTTTCCTTTAATCTGATATACGTAAAAAACCGGTCTCCAAATAAGTTGGAGACCGGTTGATAATATTCTGCTTTAATTAAGCGAAGTTTTCCTGCAGGTCCTTCACGCCGGCTTCTGACAGGGTGGTGTAGATTGAACACTTAACGCCCTTGAAGGTTTCCAGGCTAAGTTCGATGCTCTTTTCACCATTGCTGCCATCGCTGACTGCCACGCCCAAAAGCTTGTAGGCAGTTGAAGTCGGGTCTGGTGAGAAGTACAGGCGCTTCTTGCCGTCAGTTACTGACTTTTCAGTGTAGAAGTAAACCTTGGCCGGGAAGGACTTGACTGCCAGGTTGAGGTCGCTGGAGTCAACCTCGTTCAAGGTCAGCAATTCGTAGTGCTGAGCCAGGTGACCGCCAACGCTTTGGAAGACAGCCAGGAACTTTTCGGTTGCTTCAGGGTCAACTTCACCAAAGTCGATGTTGTCGTTTTCTTGTACCAATGACAAGATCAACAAGTGCTTAGTATCCTTGTCGTAGTATACGCTGAAGTTTTCAACGCCACCTGGCCAAGGAGCCTTGCCCTTTTCATATTGGGTAAAGTAGACGCTTGAGTCGTTCTTGACAACCAGCTTGCTTGCGCCATCAACGGTCTCCAGAATGGTGATCGGCATTGGCGGAACATAGCTGTCCTTTTGACGCTGTGCCCACAGCTGGGATTGCTTCTTCTTTTCATTGCGGGAGTTGATGTAAGTACCGACGCAGATGATGATGACCAATAATAAAAGTATCCAACCCATAGTTGTCTAAACCTCCAGTATAGGCATTTCTTCCGAGCTGAAAAAATGCTTGATTAATGCTAAGTTAAAATTTATCTGGTTCAAAGCTAAGCGCTAAGCCCGTTTATATCTTTTAATTTTACTACAAAATAGCCGTTTGGCAAACCTTGTATAGGCCGCAAAGTTATTAAAATTAAGCGGAGACGGGGGTTTTTAAGAAAAAAGCAGCTGATCCTTATTAGAAATAAATTAAGTTAGCGCTTGGCATTCTTTTCAATGCTTTCCCTTAAGTAGCCCAGGTACTTTTGCCCAATGGAAGAAAGCTGGTGCAGGCGGTTGGTCAGGTAGCCGATTTCAATGTATTCGTCGCTGATCAAAGGCCGGGCGATGATGTCGTCCCCGTTTAAGTCAGCGTTGATGATCCCTGAAGAGATGGTATAGCCGTTTAAGCCGATTGCCAGGTTAAACAGGGTAGCCCGGTCACTGACAATAATGGATTTTGGGGAATGCTGGTCAGCTAGGGTTTCTTCCCAGTAATAGAAGGAATTGTGCTGGCCCTGGTCGTAGCTGAGCTTGGGGTAGGGCAAGAGGTCTGCTAAGGAGATAGATTTTTTGCCGGCTAGGGGATGGTTTCTGTATAAAAAGACGTGGGGGTGGGCCTTAAAGAGGGGCATAAAGCTGAGTTCCTTTTCCTGGAAGCTGTTTTCCATGACCTGGCGGTTGTAGCGGCTGAGGTAGACAATGCCGATCTCGCTGTGGAGGTTGGCCACGTCTTCGATGACTTCATAGGTCCGCATCTCTTTGAGGCTGGCTTGGTAGTCGCTCTGGCCGATTTCTTTTAACAGCTGGACGAAGGCGTCAACGGCGAAAGCATAGTGCTGGGCTGCCACGGAAAAAATCTTCGGCGCGCTGGACTGGTCGCCATAGCGGCGCTCAAGCAACTGGACCTGGTCCAGGATCTGCTGGGCGTATTGCATGAACTCCCGGCCATCTTCGGTTAAGCTAACCCCTTTTTTGCCCCGGATCAGGATGGTGATCCCCATTTCTTTTTCCAGCTGCTTGATGGCGCTGGACAGGGTGGGCTGGGCGATGAAAAGTTCTTTGGCTGCCTCGGTCATGTTGCCGAGGGCGACGACTTTTTGCAGATAGAGCAGTTGCTGGATGCGCATGGTCGAACCTCCATAGTTTAAATCTATCGATACACGATAAAAATAGCTATTTTCAATCATAACGAGATCTGGCTATAATAACAAGCATTAAGAGCAAATTAAAAATACGATTTAAAAACTTCGGAGGTAATTCAGATGTCATTTCCACGTTACGATATTGTCGGCAGTTTCTTGCGTCCAGCAGCATTAAAGGAAGCCCGGGAAAAATTTGCCCGCGGAGAAATCAGTCAGGCCGAGCTTACGGCCGTAGAAGATCAGGAAATCAAGAACCTGGTGCAAAAAGAAGTCGCTGCCGGCTTAAAGGTAGTTTCTGATGGGGAATTCCGCCGCAGCTATTGGCACTTGGATACTTTCTGGGGCTTTGGCGGGGTAGAACATGTACGGGCTGAGCATGGCTACTTCTTCCATGATGAAGAAACCCGTCCAGACGCGGCCAAGTTGGTTGGCAAATTGACTTATGAATCCGGCCACCCGGACGTGGCAGCTTTCGACTTCCTCAAGCCTTTGGCGGATGCAGCTGGCGTTGAAGCCCGGCAGAGTATCCCAGCCCCAGCTCAGCTCTACTGTGAACTGATTTGCCGCAACGATGAATTGATCGCGGCTACTGATGCCGTTTACCCTGACCGGGCAGAACTGGCCAAGGACGTTTCCAAGGTCTACCGGGAATTGATCTTGGACTTGTACAAGCACGGTGCCCGCGACATCAAGCTGGACGACTGTACTTGGGGCGTCTTGGTCAACGACAGCTTCTGGCATGCTTTTGACGAAGGCCACCTTAAGCGCGAAGAAATCCTGCAGCTTTACAAGGAAATCAATGAAAATGCTTTGGTTGATCTGCCAGAAGACTTGCGGATCACGACCCACATCTGCCGGGGCAACTACGACTCAACTTGGGCTTCAGAAGGCGGCTACGGCTCAGCTGCTCCTTACGTCTTCAAGGAAAAAGGGGTGGAGGCCTTCTACCTGGAATTTGACGACGACCGGTCAGGCGACTTCGCTCCTTTAGCTGAAGTGCCAGCCGACAAGGTAGTTGTTTTGGGCCTGGTAACCAGCAAGAAGCCGGAATTGGAAGACCCGGAAGCTTTGAAGGCCCGGATCAAGGAAGCCGGCCAGTACCACCCATTGGCTACTACGGCTCTCAGCACCCAGTGCGGCTTTGCCTCAACTGAAGAAGGCAACCACTTGACTGATGAAGAACAATGGGCCAAGATCAAGCTGGTCATCGACACGGCTAGGGAAGTTTGGCCAGACGCTGAATAATCAATAGGGATGCCTCCTTGCGCGGGGCATCTTTTTGATATTTGGAAAAAATGTCACAAGTCTGATAATTTTTTCAAAAAGTAAGCCGAAGCGCTTTCGAAAAGCCAAATTCTTCTTTATAATAGGACTAGCAAAAAGAGAACATTGAAGAAATGAGGCAACTACTTTGAAGAAATATGCATTTGGTGTTGACATCGGTGGTACCACTGTAAAGATTGGTTTGTTTGAAACCAACGGTGAATTGTCCCAAAAGTGGGAAATCCCAACCAGAAAAGAAGGCAACGGGGCTAAGATCCTGCCTGACATCGCAGCTTCTCTGAACGACAAGCTGAAGGAACTGGACATTCCCAAGGAAGAAGTAGTCGGGATCGGCATCGACGTGCCAGGTCCAATCCTGGACGACGAAATCGTTAACCGCTGCGTCAACCTGGGTTGGGGCGTCTTCAACGTGGCTGAAAAGGTCCGCAAGCTGACTGGCCTGGACGAAGTCAAGGTAGCCAACGACGCCAACGCTGCTGCTTTGGGTGAAATGTGGCAAGGTGGTGGTGAAAGCCACCAAAACGTTGTCATGGTTACCCTGGGTACCGGTGTCGGCGGCGGGATCATCTCTGAAGGCAAGATCGTCGCTGGTGCCTTTGGGGCTGCCGGGGAAATCGGCCACATGCTGGTCAACAAGGATGAAACCCAGCTCTGCGGCTGTGGTAAGAAGGGCCACCTGGAACAATACGCTTCCGCTACTGGCATTGCCCGCAAGGCCAAGGAACTTCTGGCTGAAAGCGGCGAAGAATCAAGCCTGCGCGGGGTAGACCAGCTTGACGCCAAGGCAGTCTTTGACGCGGCTAAGGAAGGCGACAAGCTGGCTTTGGAAATTGTGGACTTTGTCGGCGAAACTTTGGGCACTGCCCTGGCTTCCATCTCCTGCGTCTTTGACCCAGAAGTCTACGTTATCGGCGGCGGGGTCTCCAAGGCTGGCCAAATCTTGCTCGACACTGTGCAAAAGCACTTCGTTGACGCGGCCTTCCACGCTTCTGAAGGTACTGAATTCGCCTTGGCCCAACTGGGCAACGATGCCGGTATGTACGGTGCCGTTAAGACGGTTCTGTAATTTTGAATGTAAAAAAGCACCAGGCTTTTAAAGTCTGGTGCTTTTTTCGTTTATCCTAAAGAGTCCAGGGTTGCCTTCATCGTCGCGGCTGAGGCCTGCATCTTGGCCAATTCGCTGTCATTTAACGGCAATTCCAGTACGTGGCTGATCCCTTGTCCGTTGATGATGGCCAGGGTGCCCAGGTAGATCTCATCCTTGATCCCGTATTCCCCGTGCAACGGCGCGGAAAGAGGCAGGGCCAGGTCGTTGTTTTCCAAAATAGCCGCCACGATCTTGGCCAGCATCATGGCCACGCCATAGTAGGTCGCGCCCTTTTTGCCGATAATCTCGCCGCCCTTTTCCCGGACGTGGGCTTCAATCTCATCCAAGGCTGCTTCTGTCATGCCCGGATAGTCAAGCAAGGGCTTGCCGTTGACCACGGCACTTGAGAAGTTCTCAAAGCTGCTGTCGCCATGTTCACCCAGAACCCAGGCGTTGACTGATTCAATTGGCACTTGCAGCCGCTTGGCCAGTTCTACCCGCAAACGAGCTGAGTCCAGGGAAGTCCCGGTCCCGATGACCCGCTTCTTTGGGAAGCCGGACAGCTTCTGGGTCAAAGTGGTCAAGATGTCAACCGGGTTGGCGGAAACGACGAAGATGCCGCTGAAGCCGGAAGCTACGACTGGATCAATGATGCTCCGCAAGATGGCTTCATTCTTCTTGATCAAGTCAAGCCGGCTTTCACCTGGCTTGCGGGGCACGCCGGCCGTGATAACTACCACGTCGGCGTCAGCCGCGTCGCTGTAGTCACCAGCTCTCAGCTTGGTCTGGCCCGTAAAGTAGGTCAGGTCTTCCAGGTCCAGGCAGTCGCCCGCGGCCCGGTCTTTATTCAAGTCGCAGATGACCAGTTCATCCACCCGCGTTGTTTGCAATAAATCGTTGGCAAAGTTGGAACCGACAGCACCGTCGCCAACCAGCAGGACTTTTCTACTCATTATTTAATCCTCCTTCAAGGAAATTAGCTAACCATATTATAACTGAATTAGCTGGAAAATTTCCCGGAAAATAAAAAACGCGGCCCAGAGGACCAATGTCATTAAGTTAAGACATTGACTCTG
>NZ_KV793173.1:0-6224 GCF_001808415.1 Lactobacillus sp. HMSC08B12
GTCAATGCCTTAACTTAATGACATTGCCCAGAGGACTGCGTTTCTTAGAAATGTGATGTGATGTGATGTGATAAAACTTAAGCTTGCTACGACAAAGTAGTTTGCTTGGCGGCGCCTGTTAGTGATAGGAGTAGAGGCGCCGCATGTGATGAGTAAGGAAAAAATAAGTTTGTCTGTCTGTAAGAGACAGGAACCGAAAAATGTTGAAATACATATCTGAGTTCAGAGCCGGCCCTTGCCTATAAAAAAACAAGTAACATAATAGAAAAGCAAAAGCATGGCAACTGGGCTGCTCATGAACCTGTTAAGAGCTACACCAACCGGTGGCATGCTCGGATCGCCACCTGTCAGTAGTACCGAAAATTATAACGACTGAAGGAGAAAAAATGAGAAAAATAACTAGCCGCATAACTTTCGAAGAATATAGTACTACTGTTTATGCTAATAATCAAAAAAATAGCTCACTTTTTTGATTATTAAAAAAGTGAGCTATTTGTAAGCGGTTGGAGAAAAATGAAAACTGCAAAAAATTAAGCTTGTGACTTGGTCAACTTTCAGAAAAAACAGCTAGCTAAAGAAAAACGGCTCCAGCAGAGCTGAAGCCGTGACATGGTAAATATTTAAATCTTGTTTTTTAGTTTGCTTGTTTTCTTGCTTTTGTCTTTCCAGCCTTAAGCTGCCCGCTTCTTGGCCTGGATTTCCCTAAGGCCTGGCAGGCTGATCATGACCAGGAAGCTGATGATGTAGAGGGCGGACAAGAAGCCCATAACCACGTACAGGTTGTAGTGGTCCATCAAGGCGCCGATGATGACGGAAGAGAAGCCCCCGATGGCCCGGCCGGTGTTCATGATCAAGTTGTTAGCCGTGGACCGGATTTCAGTCGGGTAGAGCTGGCTGATTACCGCCCCGTAGCCGCCAAACATCCCGTTGGAGAAGAAGCCGGTCAAGGCTCCGGCTAAAAGCATGGCCCAGTAGCTGGTCACGTTGACGATGGCAAAGACCACGACCGCGCTGCCCAAAAGGAAGATGCCGAAGGCCCAGCGTGGACCGATCTTGTCCATGATCGTCCCGAAGACCATCATCCCAATGCTCATCCCGATGATAGTAGCGATCATCCAGTAAGAAGAGCCGGAAACTGACAGGCCCTGCTTCTTCTGCACGATTGACGGCAGCCAGTTCATCAAGCCAAAGTAGCCGGCAATCTGCACGATCGTCATCAGCATCAAGCCCAGGGTCTGCAAAGCTAGGCGGGGCGTCTCAAACAAGCGGCCGAAGGAGATCTTTTCACTCGTTTCTTCCGCCTTCTTGTGAGCTGCCAAAAATTCGTCGCTTTCCTTGACGTGGCGGCGGACAAAGTAGGTCAAGACAACCGGCACTACCCCAAAGAGGAAGAGGGTGTTCCAGCCGTAAGCCGGAATGATCCAGGCGGCCAGAAGAGCGGCCACGATAGAGCCGATTTGGCCACCCACGGCCGCCACCGAGCTGGCCCGGCCGATTTGATTAGCCTGGAAGTTTTCCGCGATCAAGGCAATTCCGACCCCGTATTCACCGCCGGCCCCGATCCCGGCTAAGAAGCGGAGAGCGTAAAGGGCGGTGATGTTGTGGGCAAAGTAGGTTAAGCCAGTCGCGATGGCAAAAAGAAAGATCGTATAGCTGAAAGTCTTGACCCGGCCGATACGATCTCCTAGCAGCCCAAAGAGCGCGCCACCGAAGAACATTCCGAGGTTGGTAAAGGTTCCGATCCAGCCGCCGGCCGCGGAGCTGATGTGCATCTGCGCGATGATTTCCGACAGGGAGAAAGACAGGAACATGACGTCCATGTTTTCCAGCAGGAAGCCGGAAGACATGGAGGCCAAAACCCACTTTTGGTTAGTGGACATTGAGCTGGTATTATCCATTATTAACTTGTACCTCCAAAATTAATGCTCACGGACATTACTTATTTTGTATCGGTAACAATTATTTGCGTTTTTCTTAAGATTGTCAAGGACTCTTGCAAAACAATCGTTATTTAATTACTCAGCCCGGTCGCTGATGGCCTTCGGCAGGGCAATATTGTGGTGGAGATTATGCCAAAGATGCTGGTCAGCCAGGGCAATCATCGGCCCGTTGATCAGAAGGCAAAGGAGGGTGCCGATATTGACGGCATAGACTTTGCCCGTTGCCAGCCAGCAGATGCCGGTAAGCAAAAGCGGAACGCTGAAGTTGATCAGCTGGGCCCGGACTACCTTATTCTTGCAATACATGAAGCGGAGGATGTTGGTCGTGTCGTCATTCGGGTGCATGATCAAATTTGCCCTTTGGTAAAGGGAAATGGAGCAGCCCAGGGTCATGATGCCCAAAAGCCCGGCTACCAGCCGCCAAGGCAAAGGCAGGTCCGGCAGGCCAAGGGCGGAAAAGAGGCTGGTGAACAAGTTGATGAAGTAGCTGAAGCAGGTGATAAAGACGACTTCGCCCAGGAAACGGGGCAGGTCAAAGCGCCGCATAAGCAGCTGGTTGATGACGGCTACCAAAAAGCCGGTCAAAAACATGGCCAGGGCAATGCTGGTATGGAAAATATGGGTCAGGTTGACCTCCGACGCCCCCCAGGGAGCCGTGCCGATATTGCTGGAAATGGTGATCCCGTTGCCAAAAGCATTCAAGACCAGGCCAAAGGTCAAGGCCGCCAGCCGGCGGGGAAGGGGGTCAAAGCCAGACCTGGCTTTCGGTTTGAAGAAAGACAGAAAAACATGAAGTGAGAAATGAGAATTACAAATATCCAAGAGATACCTCGCATAAAAATTTGTCTGCTGTTTAAGTATCACAATTTTACTCTATTGATCACCAACATTCCAATAGATTTTCTCTAATCATAATTTGACGGCGATAAACTGTTTTTTAATCAAATAAACCTATTAATAAAAATGAGAATTCTATTATAAAATGTAAGCGGTTTACTGTATACTGAAATTAAGTGAGAAAAATAACAAAAGGAGTGAAAGCAATGTCAGTTAAGAAGCACCAGTACGCCGCTACGGCCAGCACGGTCTACTTTTCATACTTTATGATGGGGATCGGGATGTCCCTTTTGGCCCAGTTCAAGCCCCAGTTTGCCAGCCTCTGGCATTCCTCAATTTCCGGAGTCTTGAGCGTGGTCAGCGCGGTTGGGATCGGGGGGATCGTCTCCATCTTGATCACTGGCCCTATTTCAGACCACTTTGGCCGCCGGGCCTCAGCCGTCATCGGCCACTTATTGTGGGCTATCTACTATATCGGCCTGCTTTATGCCCCGAATTTTGCGGTTGCCTACATCATCGGGATCCTGGGCGGGATCGCCAATTCCTTCTTGAACGCGTCCAACTTCCCGGCCTTGATGGAAATCTTTCCAGAAAGTGCCTCAGTAGCAGGCCTCATGTCTAAGTTTGCCATCAACATCGGCCAATTCTGCCTGCCTTTAGCTATTTTGCTGGGGACGGCCCTGGGTTCAGGCTACCGGACCGTCTTCATGCTGGCCGGCATTTTGTACATCGTCATGGCCTTGATTCTGGCCTTTTCACCTTACCCAGACCAGGTCACTGGCCCGAAAAAGCAGGAAAAAGCCAAGCACGACTTCAACCTGGGCGTCTGGAGCCTGGTTTTGATGGGCTTCACCTCCACGGCTGCCTTCCTGCTCTGGATCAACACCTACCAGGAACTGGCCAAGTCCTACGGGATTGCCAACCCCAGCTCCTTGCAGTCAGTCTACGCGGTTGGGGCCTCAATTGCCGTCCTTTTCAACTCCTTTATTATTAAAAAAGGGGTCAAGGAAATCGACATCTTGATCTGGTACCCCCTGCTCAGCGCGGCTGGCTTGCTTTTGGCCTACTTCATCAATGCCCCGCAAATCCTCTACCTGACCAGCCTGGCGGTCGGCTTCTTCGCGGCCAGCGGTCTTTACCAGCTGGGCCAAAGTGTCCTGGGCCAGATGTACCCGGACATGAAGGCCACCGTCCAGTCTTGGGGGGGCTTCTTCTCAGCCTTCGCCAACTTTGCCATCATCCAGCTGGCGGCTTCCATTACGGCCCGGACCGGCGCGGCTGCCCCGCGTTTGATCCTGCTTTTGAACGTGGCCAATATGCTGGTCGGCACGGCTTTGGCCTTCGTAGTCAAGCGGGTTGACCAGAAGAAGCAGGGTAAGGCTGATTAATACATTATTTTCAATAAAGACGATCTATTAATAAAAAGGCCGGGACTTATTTTTTTAAGTAACTGGTCTTTTTATAATGAAAGCGATTGTAGAAAAATAATTAGCAGGAGAAGATCTCATGAGTAAAGAAACACTTAAAGCGCAAGCACAAGGCCGTAACGGGGAAATCGACTTTGACATTGAAATCGAAAACCGGGAAATTGCCGACATCAAGGTAACCAAGAGCTCAGAAACCAAGGCTGTCTTCAACCAGGCCTTCGGCCAGCTCCGCGACAACGTTCTGGCTGCCAACAGCTTCAACGTTGACGCTGTTTCCGGGGCAACCATCATGACCAAGGCCATCCTGGAATCCGGCCAAAAGGCGCTGGATGAAGCAGGTCTCATGCCAGCTCCCCGGCCAGTTGACAGAAGCCACAAGGCTGTTACTTTAGACGTTGACGTGGCTGTTGTCGGCTCCGGTATGGCCGGCCTCATTGCTGCCTGCCGGGCCTTGTCCATGGGCAAGAAGGTCGTCGTTTTGGAAAAGAACGGCTATGTCGGCGGGGCTTCCATCTTGAACGGGTCCAACGTAACGGCTACCGGGTCAAAACTGGCCAAGAAGCTCTTTGGCTCTGCAGCTGAAGAAGACTCAGCCCAACGCCTTTTTGACGATATTACCAGAGAATGCCGGGGGACCAACTACCCTGAAATGTCCCACCTGCTGGCTGACAACATCGGCAAGGCCATCGACTTTATCACTGACTTCGCGGGCTTGACTTACCAAAAAGCGGAAACCCAGACCATTGAACACAGCGTTAACCGGCAAGTGGAAATGCCAAGCCAAAGCTTCTACGAAGTCGTGACCAAGGTAGCCAACGCCTTCAAGGCCAAGGGCGGGATCCTGTTGACCGACGCCCGGGTTGAAGAAGTGAAGAAGAGCCCGGCCGGCGTCTTGACCAGCCTGGTTGCTGAAGGCAAGCACCAAACCACCACGGTCAACTTCAAGTCTCTGGTTCTGGCCGCCGGCGGCTGGGGGGCCAAGGACTTCAAGGAACACAAGACTGACATTCCTTACTACGGGCCAATGACCTCAACTGGTGACTACTTCGGCTTTGCCAAGGGCATGAACCTGGTTACCCGGAACCTGGACTGGTACAAGGTTTACCCGCACGGCTTGGAAGTTGAACCTGGCATTGCCAAATTGACTACTTACTCAACCAAGGCAGCCAGCGACATGGGGGCAATTTTTGTCAACCGGGCCGGCAAGCGGGTGGTCAACGAAAGCCTGCCTTACACCCACTTCCGTGACGCGATCGCCAATGAAAAGGACAAGATCTGCTTTGTCTTGATGGACCAGCGGATCTGGGACCGCTACTATGAACTGATGCTTAAGTACGGCTTCACCGCTGAAGAAGTCCAAGGCTTCTTTGCTAATGACGGCAAGAAGAGCCCGGTTCTGGTCAAGGGCGACCTGGCCACTGTAGCGCAAAAGGCCGGCATCGACTACGGCAACTTGAAGGAAACCTTCGACCACTACCAGGAATATGCCAAGGCAGGCCGCGATCCGGAATTCGGCCGCGACGCTAAGTTCCTCCACGAACTGGAAGGCGACACTTACTACGTCATTGAACAAAAGCTCCGTTTCTGCACCACCATGGGCGGCTACGAAGCCACTAAGGACATGCAGCTTTTGGACAACGACCTTAAGCCAGTTGCCAACTTCTACGCTGCCGGCGAACTGGTTGGCGGGGCCAACGGCAAGGACTCAATGCCGTCAATGATGAACTCCTGGTCCTACGCTTCCGGTTTCGTGGCTGGTACGGCAGCTGCTGACAATGCCGACAACTACGCCGTTGACGTTGTTACCAGCGCCAGCCATGCTCCGGCTCCTAAGCCAGAAGCAACTTCCGGTGCCAGTCACTAATATTGCTAACAATTCACAAATTTTATCCCGGGCCTAAAACAGGCTATGTGAAAATATACACTTTGTCCTTTTTGGCCGCGGGGACCTTCTTCCTTACAAAAACTTGCTAAAAAAGCCCAAGCTGATGCTTGGCAATGTCATTAAGTTAAGACATTG
>NZ_KV793174.1:0-5214 GCF_001808415.1 Lactobacillus sp. HMSC08B12
GTCATTTACACAAGTTTTTATACTGAACCCATAAAATTATACAGTTCCGGCTAAAACAGGTGAAACAATAGTAACAACACCAATCGTCATCAAAATTGATGCGATTAGTACAATAAACTTTTTATGTAACATAATATACATTACCTCCTAAAATCGCTATACTCAATTCTATTTTCTATATATCATATTTCACAAATCTTTTCTGGAAATCTCCTGCTGTACAATGAAAATCAAGAAAAGAAGCAAGCCTAACATTATTGGCAAGCAGGAAAAGAGTAAAGTAGCAAATTCCGGGACAACAAAATCATAAATTATAGACAAGTGGTGGTTAACATTCAAGAAGAAAGAAAGACCATTTATAACAAACCCTGCTAGAAAGGCCGTAATTCGATTACTAATTAGAAAGCAAAAACTGGTAAGCAGAAGAAGTGCTAAGCACGACAAAATTAAATATAAACAGCGAATTAATGCCTCAGTAGCTACTGCCCCTAACGTCGGACTCCAGCCATTAACAAGCATCCCCGTTAAACTGCCACACGACCATGGTAAAAGACTTGAAAGTAGTATCTCTATCAAACGGTACTTAAGTTGCTTCCAAATAATCCATCTTCCACCTACGATGTAAATATCTTGAAACCTAATTCGAAAGGTACACAATAAAAGCAAGATCTGACTAGGTATTAAGAGGCTAAAAATCAGAAAGCGCGAGAACAGAGTTTGCTCTAACCACAGGCTTTGCTGTGTATTACTTACTAAAAACGCATTGCTATATCCCCCAAAGAATAGCAATGCGGCAGTTAACAGAAACCACTTGTGTACAGTCGTATCTAACAGCCATTGCTGTTTAATAACCTTCACACTTAGACTCCTCCCTTTTCGCACGAAAATTACAGCACGGCCCGGCGGCAAGCCAGCTTATACATCCCCATACAGTATGCAGCTAACGCTATCGTCATCAAAGCTGTCAGCCATAACAGCGGGCGGCTTCCTTGTTCCGGTAAAAAATCCGTAGGCGATATGCTGGGCATATAGTCAATTGGTAAAACGGCATCCAATTCCATTAAGATCAGCTCTAAAACCAAGGCTGTACTCAATGATGCAAATCGATTTCTAATCCAAACCGAATTGACCAAGACAAATACCGAGAACAAACCTCCCCAGACAGAAGCTAGCAATATATTAAGACATGCGTGAACAAATGGATGACTATAATACAAAGAAACCAGCATGGTGTTGAAGTTGAAAACCCCAATATTGATATTTAGCAAATTATCTGGCTTAAAATTTGGAAGAATCAACAGATACCCCAACAAGTTTAAAAGTAGCGGAATCATGATGGTCACAAACCCGGTTAAAAAAGCCATAGCCACATATTGCTTAATCAAATGGGCTAAAGGTACCTGCAGTTTAAATTTGTTGAACAGACCGCTGTCTAAGTCTTCTTTTAACATGTTTCCTGCTGGAATACTAGCTAAGAAGGGCAAGAGGATGAAGAAAATTGTCGTTGCAGATGAGTCAGTATCAATTGACAGCCAGCGAGTGTAAGGCGAGTCGATATTCGCCATACCGGTGTGGTAGTTAACGATTATCTGCCACAATCCCACTGCCATGCCAACAGCGATTGCCGCAACAAACCAGCGCTTATTCAGCCTTGACCACAATAAACTCATTTTGTCATCACCTTACTTGCTATCTGGACTCCAAACACCATCTGCCCATCCGTTAGCAGCTTTTTTCGAATTAATTCTTACAGATACGCCTTTCCCATAGTGCTCTACCGCTTCATTCCACAAATGAGTTACCATTCCTTGATAACTCTTATAACTGTGGCCACCTGAAACATCACGCCCATCGTAAAGAGCTGCCCAAATCACGATGTAGCCACCTTTAATATGTACGTTGTTTGTTTTATTATAGTAAACTGATCTGTTTTCCTTCTTGCGAGCAGGAGTATGGTCGTAAGGAGATCCAACTCTATAAACATTACGCCAATAAGTATTGCCCGTATTCCCCGCGAATACAGGTGCGGCCGTAGCCACAATCCCCAACGTCATCAAAACTGATGCAATCACTACAACGATTCTTTTGTGTAACATAATATACCTCCTAAAAATTACGCTCATTCCAAAAGTATTGAATACTTCTTATACCCATTGCCATCCCCAACCAAAAAGCTGAATCTGGCCGGTGTGTTTTCTGTATCATACCAACTTCGCACATTGTCAAATTTCAGCGTCAATGGCTGGGGAGTTTTGCTAGTCAAGTATCCAATGGCTACCTTGTGCCCATTGCCATCCACCACATAAAGATCTGATTGATTGCTGATGCTGTATGGCATATTGAAATACATGTTGCTAACCGCGGCGATTATTCCATGCTTGCCATCCGCGTAATAGCCACGGTCTTTCAGATCAACCTTTACAGTCAAATAAACGTTTTCTTTCCCTTTGACCATCTTGGCGGACAGAATCTTAAAGTCGATTCCTGGAGCATGAACCTCCTGCCCTTTCTTGACAAAAATTTCCTTGTCTACCCCGCGGTAAACAGGATTAGCGTTTACTTGCCAATAGCGCAGGCCTGCCAGCACGCACAAGACGATGGCTGCCGCCAGCCATACTTTACGCTTCATGAACCACACCTTCTTCAACTTTAAAGCGCTTGGTTGCCACTTGCTCAACAAAATCCCGGTCATGTGAAGCGATGACAAAAGTGCATCCCTTGCTTTGCCGCAACTTGATCAAATCCACCAACTTATCAATACTATCGCTGTCCAAAGCGTTGGTCGGTTCATCTAAAACAATCAGCGGATATGAGCCCAAGAAGGCTTCAGCAATACCCAGCTTTTGCTTCATCCCTAAAGAAAACTTCTTGACCTTTTCATTAGGAAAGCGGCTTAAGTCAAAGTATTTCAGCAATTCTGCAATTTCAGTTGCAGAAATATGCTCATCAAGCTTGGCTAAAAGCTCCATATTTTGCGTTGCCGTGAAGTCTGTAATCAAGCTGGGATTTTCAATCAAAATCCCTGCCTTGACCGGATAAGCATCTTGCGGCTTGACCTGCTTGCCAGCTACCAAAACTTCCCCGTCAACCTTCATCAAGCCCAAAATCGTCTTTAAAATCAAAGTCTTCCCAGATCCGTTGATCCCTTCAAAAACCGCGATCTGGCCAGCCTCAATCTCGCAGTTGACTTGACTGAGCAGCTGCCGGCCTGAGATGACCTTGTTTACATTCTTTAACTCAATAAACATTCTTCCTCCTTTAGACCCAGCCGTGCTTGCTGTCAACTAATACGTACAGCAAAGCCCAGATCAGGGTCCACACAAACATAAACAACTCTGCGCCACTGGTCCAGCGGCTCAACATTAATGCATTAAGCGGATTGCCGCTCCAAGCTGTCAAAGAGGTCGAAACCAACAAGACGATTGGCATAATCAAGCCCAAAGCGGGAGTGAGCTCACTGCAACTGGCTTGAATCAGTAAGAGTGAGCTGACCCCAAGCCAGGCAATTAACATCCAGTGCAATTCTGCTGCTCCTCCTTGCCAGGGTCCCAGAACAAGAGGCGAGTTGCCACACAGCAAGTCTTTCAACCACAGGGAGGCATTGCTTGCCAAGACGTAAACTGCGGCCAAGAGCAACTGCAATATGACATTGACCCAGCTGAAGTGACTTGGCTTGATCTGCTGGCCCCGCAGCTGCATTACCCTGCTGATCCACAATTCCTTGAAAATATTCAAGCTGATCATCAGCGGGAAAAAGAAATAGCCGAACCACGAGACCGGAAAATCTCTAATGCCAGCCCTTATCTCTGCCAATCCAAGCCCTTGGAAGACCATTATATTGGCACTTCTGCCGTTTCTCATGAAACCACCGGCAACCAGCAAAAACAAACAGGTCAACAGTAGCCATGATAGGAACCTCACCTTTATCATCTGCCAGAAATACAGAAACTGATCTTTAAAAAGCCGCATTTTACCAGTCCTTTCTAGCGATTTCCATTTGCACGCCAACAGCTAGAAACAAGACTATGCTTAGCAGGATCGGCAAGCGGGACAGAAGCAGGGTTCCCAAATCATCGATAAGAAAATCATAGAACAAGGAAAAATGATGGTTGACGTTCAAGAAATAGGAAATTCCGCTTAGAACAAAGCCGGCCAGAAAGGCCCAGATTCTCTTGCTAGCCAGCAAACAGAGACTGACCAGCAAGAGAATAGCCAGGCAGGACAAGGCCAGATACAGGTAGCGAATCAATGCTTCTGCCACTATAGTCCCTAATCTGGTCCCCCAGCCATTGAGGAACATACCAATCAAGCAGCCGACTGCCCATGGTACAAGGGTCACGAGCAAAGCTATCGCCAAACGATACTCCAGCTGCTTCCAAATTATCCGCCTGCTCCCAGTAACATATATATCCTGTAGACGGACACGAAATGTACTCAGTAAAAGCAAGATCTGAACAGGAACCAGCAGGCTGAAAACAAGAAAGCGTGAGAATATGGTCTGGCTTAACCACTGATTTTGCGGAGCGTCGCTTACCAGAATAGCAGTACTGCATCCCCCAAATAAAATTAAAATAGCTGCTAGGAAATACCACTTACGTATAGCATTGTCCTGCAGCCATTGTTGCCTAATGATATACATATATACGGCTCCTCCCTTATATTTTTTCTTCCCCCTTAATCGCTTCAGTATAGTTCTACATATAATTACTGTCAACATAAATTTCAACAAAAAATTCAAGCAAAAGTCATTGATACATGCTCTGGTATCATGCTAGACGCGGCTTTAGCGATGTTTTTATTCAGTCATGTATTTAAAAAGAAATTCTTACTTTTTTGAAAAAGGAGCAATCATTAAAAAAGCAAAAAGAGTGAAACTGATGTGACCCCCAAAATTGGGACAATTTAGTATTACGCCGTTAAGGTTGTTAAAACATGATTCCGATATTCAATCGGGGTCATGTTTTTTCGTCCTGTCTTGATTCGTACGTTGTTGTAGTAATCGATATATTTGTGAATAGCTTGCTCAAGCTCATTTAGGTCCTTGTATTTATGTTCTTGGCCGTAGAACATCTCCCGCTTAAGAATGCCGAAGAAGCCCTCCATTAAGCCGTCATCAAGAGAATTACCCAACCTGGACATACTTTGATCGATCCCTCTGTTAGCCAGAGCGGCTTGATATGCTTGGTGCTGATATTGCCAGCCACGGTCTGAGTG
>NZ_KV793175.1:0-633 GCF_001808415.1 Lactobacillus sp. HMSC08B12
CCAAGACCTGAAGCAGGGACGAGCCCACGCTTGTGACGCTTTGCTTAAGATGACTATGCCATCACTGACTGCTTATTTGCATAACGATCCTTCAAGAATCTTCTCAACTTTTTTGTATGGCGTGTAGAGCGTGATGTTCTTATCATCCGCTCTGCGCAGAATGTTGACGGCGGCTGCCGTATTAGCATTCATCTCTCCGCAGTTTGGACACACCGTTAATTCATGGTGGGTGCCTTTCCTTTCGCTAAAGCGGGCTCCACAATTCGGACAGAACTGAGAGGTATATGCCGGGTTGACATCAACCGTCCGAATCCCCAGGCAATCACAAAGGTATTCGATACGATCGTCCAGCGTGCCTTTGCTCCACGAGGACAGCTTGCGTCTAACCTTCGCTTCATAGCGGTTCGCCGCTTTGGGCAGCTTTTCTTTGGTGAAGCTCAGGTCCTCCTTGACCAGAACATCCGGCTTTTCAGTCAGGAGCATCTTTCTGATGCTCATATTCATTATTCGTTCCATGTTGCACTGCTTTCGTGCATGCTGGCGGTGATAGAGCTTGCTGCCCAGATGGCGTTCTTCCAAGCGGCTGATGCGGCGCTCAAGACTGCCAATGCGGTTTCTAAGCCGCCGCTCAGT
>NZ_KV793176.1:0-21329 GCF_001808415.1 Lactobacillus sp. HMSC08B12
TTGTAAAATCCTGGGAAATTAGCATTTAAGATCTTTCGAGGAAGAGAGTTGCACCATACTTCGATCTTAGCAATGTCTTCCACGCTGTACTTATCCATCCGATCTCCCTTAGGAATATAGCGTCTGATAAGCCCGTTATGCCGCTCTACGCTACCTTTATCACAGGATGTATAAGGGTGAGCATAGTACACAAGCGTCTTGGAAACTTGCTCAAGATTTGATAGATCCGCGAACTCGGAGCCGTTATCGGTTGTGATAGACTTAAAGATTCTGTTCCATTTGGATCCATAAAACTCGCGAAGCTTGTCAAATGCCTTCATGACGCTGGCTGAAGTCTTATCTTCAATCTTGATCATGAAGAAGCGACGTGTCTTTCGTTCACACAGAGTAAGCAGCACATCATCATCCTTGGTCTTGTGTCCAAGAACCAGGTCGCATTCCCAGTGTCCAAAGTCCTTACGGGTATCGATTCTAGGACTGCGTTCATCGATGCTTCGGCCCAGAATGCGCTTGTTTGCACGAGCACGACGAGCCTTGGTATTGCGCTTTACCTTTTCTGGGAGGTCGATGTTCTTGATGTCCATAAGGCCAAGGTCAACGTAGTTGTATAGAGTCTTGGTAGACACGACCTGATCCTTTGGGAAGATACCTTCGGCTAAAGCATAGCCAACGCAGGCATCAAGAGACCAGCCTCGCTTATGGAAGCAGTGGGAAACATAGTTGATGAACTTGCTTCGACGAAGGAACAAGCTCTTACGGCCGCATTCGCGTCTATGGCGCTCGTAAGTCATTTGTCCCTTGACAGCTTTGTATCGTTTCACATTGCCAGTATAAAGGGATACAGTGCCTCTTTTGAGCTCATATCCGATTGTACTTGGCGAGCAGTTAAGCTCTCTAGCAATGGCACGGTTTGAGCAGCCAATAGAATGCATCACTTGAATTGTAATTCGATCATCCTTTGAAAGGTGCTTTCCCTTTTGGTGTAGTTTAGTGTTAGAATATGAATGATCCATTTTAACCTCTCTAGAAATGTTTTGTGGTAATTCATATTCTACCAGAAGGTTGAAATGGATTTTTTGTGCTCCGATCCAGTAAAAACGATTTTCACTTACTGGATCGGAACAGTGTTCAATTTGATTTTACAATCGGCGAAAAGATTTTATTTTTTGCAAATATGCAAATTTGATTGAAAAAAGCTTAAAATGATAATACTATTAGCGCAACAATAAAAAATCAATTTTATTGTTGTGTCAGATCTAGTTCTTTGAAAAGAGATGAGCGTAATGAGCAAGTTCGTAGAAGTTAAGAGAAACTTGAACAACGATAAGTACACTGTTTGGACTGTATTTTAGCAGTAAGAAACTGCAGCAATTAAAGCTGCAGTTTTTGTTTTATGGAGGACGAGATATGTATAAAAGACCACGAATTAAGGAGATATATCCGGTATATCGCTTAGACCAAGAGCACTTTAGAATCGGTGCACAAATTGGAATTACTAAAGAATTTTATGATCCTACAGAACAATTATGGAATCTAGCCACTATATTAGATGGTCGTTCTTTGAAGGATGTATTGGATGAAGAGAGAAGACGGTTTCCTGACTTAGAATTGTCAGATGACTACATACTTGATGGGATTAATCTGCTAGATCAAGAAGGCTTTTTGGAAGAAACTGATTTAAAGGAAGAAGAATGCCTTAACGCACGGTATATGCCAAATGTTAGATATTTTAGTCATTATATCAACTCTACTAATGATAGATTCCATGTTCAGAAAAAAATACAGGAATCTACGATTTTGTTGCTCGGACTTGGTGGAGGTGGTACAAATATATTAACGTTGCTAGCTGGATTAGGTCCTAGAAAAATTAAAATTATTGATTATGATATGGTTGAAGAAGAAAATCTAGGTAGGCAATTCCTTTATAGTGAAGCAGATATTGGTTTGATGAAGACAGATGTAGCACGAAGGGCAATCAATCAGATTAATTCTCAAATTGAAGTTGAGGTACATAATCTTAAGATAAAAGAGCCGGAAGATTTACAGAAATATTTGGAGTCTGTAGATATGGTAATTAGTGCTATTGATGAGCCTCAGTTCGAGATAGTTAGAGTTGTTAACGAGGCAATTGTTAAAGCTAATATACCTTGTGTTTTCGCAGGTACCCAAGTGAACCATGGGCGTGTATTTACTATTATTCCAGGAATTACAGGATGCTTTGATTGCCTTAATATTCACTATACTTTGACGGATAAACAATTTTTGAAACAATTTATTGGATCGGCTAAAAGCGGCTTTAGACCAAAGTCAATTGCTTACGGGCCAGCAATATACCAATTAACATCCGTTGTTGTAGATGAAGCTGTTAGAGTATTGACGGGATATGCTAAACCAAGGAGCCTATCTACACAATTAGAAATTGACTATGAAAACTTCAGTTCCTTTGCGCATAAGCCATGGCCTAGATATCCTGATAAGTGTCCTACATGTGGGAATGGAAAAGTTGAGGATTGGGAAGTCTTTAAATATTATGGTTTATTCAAGTAAAGGGATGAATACGAATGAAAGTGTATCTGAAAAACTCAGGGTATCGAGCCTTAATTAACTCAACAGTTTTAAGCGGAATTGGAGATAGTCTGTATAATATTGTTTTTATCATTTATGCGGCAAGTGTCCCCAATAAATCACTAGCAGTATCGTTAGCTTCGTTTGCGACCTTACTGCCGTCTCTTTTATCTGTAGTAACTGGCAGCCTGGCTGATCAGACCCATCATAAAGCTAAAAGCGTAATTATCGTTAGAATGATTCAAGCAGCTCTCTTTGTGCTGTTAGCTGGTTTAATTAAGCTACCACAGTCATTCCCTTTATTTCTATTCTTACTATTAATTAATATCGTGTCAGATACAATTGGCAGTTACGCTAACGGTTTAACTTTGCCCTTTTTGCCAAGACTGCTGCCTGAGGATGAGTTAAATGCTGCTTTTGGCTTAGAAACTGCAGCCACGACCACGGTGCAGATTATCTTTCAAGGTCTTGGTGCTGCGCTGATTGTTGCCATGGCTTACAATTACTCTGCCTTTGCTTGGATTAATGCGGCTACTTTTTGCTTAGCAATTTTACCCTTAAAATTAACCTGGCCAAGGTTAATTAAAGCTGAAAAAGAGATTCCATTATCACAAAAGCCAGATCAATCTTTATTGAGCAATATTGCTGATGCCTGGCTTGAATTGAAAAAACATAGTTTTATTTTGTTGACTATTGCCTTAGCAGTAATAATCAATTTCCTCGGTGCCTCAATGAATGGGCTGATTAATGTCGCCTTGTTAGGTGAACGCACTATGTGGCTTGGCAATTATGGGAATACAGTAGCCTTATTAGACATTATTTTGTCAGTTGGAACCATTTTGGGAAGTCTTTTAATGAATGATTTCTTGAAAAATAGTCGTTTACTAACGTTGCTTTTATTGGCTGGAGCTTCGTTAGCAGCTTTAGGAGTGTCGTTTATCTGGCACCAAGCTTTAATCTTAGCTGCAGTAAGCCTTTTTGCAGCGGGCTACATAGCTGGTAAAGTCAACCCCCGAATCAGTGCCTTAATGGTTAGAGAAATTCCTAACGAGAAAATTGCTGCCGTTTCTGGATTTATGCAGATGTCGGTCTTGATAGGAGCCCCTGTGGGTCAGGCACTCTTTCTTAGTATTGCAAATATGCAAACGCCTCAAGTAAGTTGGATACTGTTTACCATCTTAGCAACGCTTTTTATCGTGCTCTGTGCATTGCTGACTCAAAACAAAAAATTAGTTATGAACGAGAGATAAAGAGAATACTTCTATGCAAAAAAGCATCGAGCATGAGCTCGATGCTTTTTTACTATCTAGTTTAATTAAACGTTCAAGATCAAGAAGTAGATGATGAAGATCACGCATAAGATCCACATCATTGGTGAAACTTCCTTACCGCGCTTAGCAGCAGTCATGGAGATCGGGTAAACGATCAGCCCCAGGGCCATCCCGTCAGCGATGGAGTAGGTCAAGCCCATGCCAATCACGATCAAGAAGGCTGGAACAGCGATTTCCAGCTTGTCCCAGGAGATCTTGGCCAGGTTGGCGGCCATCAAAACGCCGACGATGATCAAGGCTGGAGCAGTAACTGTAGTCGTTACCACGCTCAAAAGCGGGCTGAAGAACATGGACAAAAGGAAGAAGATGCCAACCCAAACGGCAGTCAAACCAGACCGGCCGCCGGCAGCGATCCCGGATGAAGATTCAACGTAGGTGCCAACCGGTGAAGTACCGATGATGGAACCAGCCATCATGGCCGTTGAGTCAGCCGCCATGGCCTTGCCGATTCTTGGCATCTTGCCGTCCTTGTCAATCAGTCCAGCCTGGTTAGCCAGACCGATCAAGGTACCAGTGGTGTCAAAGAAGGCCACCAAGAGGAAGGTTAAAACGACCGTCCACATCTGCACCGTGTTGATGTCGCCCAGGTGGAAGATAGCTTGGCCGAAGCTTGGCTTCAAGCTTGGCGCCAAAGAAACGACTGAAGTCGGCATCTTGCTTTGGCCAACCAGGATGCTGAAGATTGAAGACAGGACGATCCCGATGAAGATCGCGCCTGGCACCTGCCGGATCATCAAGAAGATGGTTACCAGCAGACCGAAGATGGTTACCCAGGCAGCTGGGTCCTTGAAGGAACCGATAGTTACCAAAGTAGAAGCGCTGTTGACAACCAGCTTGCCGTTTTGCAGGCCCAGGAAGGCGATGAAGATCCCGATCCCGGCGGAAATGGCAAATTTCAAGTCGTTAGGGATGCTGTCAACGATCAGTTCCCGCAGCTTGAAGACCGTAATCAAAATGAAGATGATTGAGGCCAGGAAAACAGCGGCCAGGGCAGTCTGCCACTTCACCTTCATGCCGATGGAGACAGTGTAGGCGAAGAAGGCGTTAAGACCCAAAGACGGGGCAGTAGCGATCGGGTAGTTGGCAAAAATACCCATGATAAGACAGCCGAGCGCGCTGGCCAGGGCAGTTGCCGTGAAGACCGCGCCCTTGTCCATCCCGCTGGCGCCCAAGACGCTAGGGTTGACGAAAAGGATGTAGCACATCGCGAAGAAGGTCGTCAGACCAGCGATGAACTCCCGCTTAGGGTTTGAACCGAGTTTGTCGAGCTCGAAATACTTGTTAATAAATTCCATTTGATCCTCCAGTAGGTAATGTTCGGAATTTCCTCCAATAGAAGGGGATGTTTCTACCTTAACATGGAATTAACCGGATGTAAATACGAATTATAATTTTGCTAGTGATCATAAAGTGTGTTTCCATTATTTTTAGCCGCTAAAAAGCGCTTGAGCATGGCAACTCAAGCGCTTTCCTTTTAACTTTTTCACTTGTTTTAAAAGAATCTAAACTCAGCTTAGATATTCAAAACCTTGTTCAAGAAGTTCTTGGTTTCTTCTTCCTGCGGGTGGTCGAAGATTTCTTCCGGCGTCCCCAGTTCCTTGATCACGCCGCCGTAGAAGAAGGCAACCTTGTCAGCCACCTGCTTGGCGAAGCCCATTTCGTGGGTTACCACGATCATGGTCATCCCTTCCTGGGCCAGTTTCTTCATAACGTTCAAAACGTCGCCGACCATTTCCGGGTCCAGGGCACTGGTCGGTTCGTCAAAGAGCATGACATCCGGCTTCATGGCCAGGGCCCGGGCGATGGCTACCCGCTGCTGCTGGCCGCCGGACAGGGTGGTCGGCTTGACGTCGGCCTTGTCATCCATGTTGACCATCTGCAGGTACTTGTGGGCTTCCTTGATGGCCGTTTCCTTGTCTTCCTTGCCCAGTTCGACCGGAGCCAGGGTGATGTTTTCTAGGACGGTCATGTTCGGGAAGAGGTTGAAGTGCTGGAAGACCATGCCGATCTTTTCCCGCATCTTGTTGATGTCGACCTTTGGGTCAGCCAGGTCAACGCCATCCAAGTAGATGTGGCCGTCTTGGAAGTCTTCCAGCTTGTTGATGCAGCGCAGGAAGGTACTCTTGCCTGAACCAGACGGACCGATGATGCAGACGACTTCGCTTGGCGCGACGTCCAGGCTAGCGCCCTTGATGACTTCATGAACGCCGTCATAGCTCTTGTGCAGGTCAGTTACCTGAACCTTGTATTTTTCTTCCATGGGAAAAGCCTCCTTTTAACTAATGTTGCATCTTCTTTTGAATGTAGTTGGACAGCCAGGTAAGCAGGGTGATGATGATCAGGTATATTACGGCGATGATCAGCCACATCTTGAAGCCCTGAAAGTTTTGGGCGATCAAGTTGGCACCAGTTTGCGTCAAGTCCATGACCCCGATGGCGGAAAGGATGGACGTGTCCTTAAGAGTGATGATGAACTGGTTGACCAGGGATGGAATCATCAGCTTGAAGCCTTGCGGGGCAACAACCTTCCACAGGGCTTTGTAGTAAGGCAGACCCAGGGACCGGGCCGCTTCCCACTGACCCACGTCAACTGATTCGAAGCCCCCGCGGACGATGGCCCCGATGTAGGCCCCTTCGTCCAGCATCAAAGTCAGGATGCCGGCGGTAAAGAGGGGCAGCTTGTGGCCCAGCAAGGTTGGCATGCCGATGTAAATAAAGAAGGCCAAAACCATCATTGGAATCCCACGGAAGATGTAGATGATTACGTTGGCCAGGCCATGCCAGAATTTGTGTTCAGCGATCCCCATGATCCCGAGGATTAAACCGAAGACCAGGGCGGCCAGGATGCCGACGATTGAGAGTTCGATGGTCATCCACAGACCTTGCAGAAGAGCGCCGGCGTTGTCCTTGATTAAGCCCAAAATTGAAGTATCAGCTACGACTTGGCTCTTAACAGCCTTCTTGCTGGTGTACTTGTTGACGATCTTCTTTAAGCGGCCAGTCTTCTTCAGCCAGGCCAGACCGTCGTTGAACATCTTGAGGAGTTCCTGGTTTTCCCCCTTCTTAACTGCAAAAGCCAGAGGGGCGTTGGCAACCTGCTTGCCGACGATGCGCAGGCCGGTCCCGTTGGCAATCCCGTAGCGCAGGGACGGACCATCGTCGAAGCAGGCGTCAGCGTTGCCGGCCTTGACGTCAGCCCAGGAAGTGTTGGAGTTGGTGTAGTACTTCAGCTTGAAGCCGTACTTCTTTTGGATGGACTTGGCATAGATAGCAGAAGTAGTCCCGGTCTTAACGTTAACCGTCTTGCCCTTGAGGTCCTTCATGCTGGTGATCTTGCTGTCCTTGGCCACGGCCAGGCAGACCCCGTCAGTGTAGTAGGAGTTGCTGAAGTCGATGGTCTTTTTTCTTTCTTCAGTCACGCTCATGCCGGCGATCATCCCGTCGATCTGGCCAGACTGCAGGGCCTGGACGTCGGCGTTGAAGGACATGATCTTCAGCTCGTACTTGAAGTTTTCGTGCTTGGCGATTTCCCGGAGGATTTCGATGTCAATCCCCGGGTTCTTGCCATTGTAGGTACCATCCTTGTCTTGGATTTCAAAGGGCTTGAAAGTCTGGTCGGTACCGATGATGTAAGTCTTCTTGCTAGCAGCCTGGGCCTTGGGCGCCGTTAAGAACAGCGCGGCGATGAGCAGGCTGACTGGCAGCAGGAGAAGTTTGCGAAGTTTCTTTAAATGCATGTTATCTTTTCACCCTTTTTCATAAATAGTTTCTTCCGCTAGAAAAGCAGATCGTCAATATTGTATCACGTTTTTTAGAAACGGTTTATTTTATACAGCTTATCTTTGGATAAAAGCAACCGGTACCAATTTTCTTTTTAAAGTGAAACCCCATAAAGAATTAAAAAAATCGTTCTACAAGGCTGAAAGCTAACTAAACAAAGAATTTAGCCTAAATAAAAGAGCCCCCGTCAGGGGAGCTTCTTAAGATGAAAATTCGATTGATTCGGTGGCAATTTCACCGGCCTGCCAGTTCTTTGGCAGCTTGCCCACTTGCTTGAGCTTCTGGGTGATCTGGTCCAGGACTTCAGTCCGGTCGCTTTCGCTGGCCATGAAGTCGTAGTGGTCGCCGTCGATCATCATCTTTGGTGAGTAGTCGTAGTCGTCGTACCACTTCTCATAGTAGCGGAGCATCCGCTTGTAGTAGTCTTCCAGGGTCGGGTCGAAGCTGAGCTGCTCGTAAGACCGGCCCCGCTTCTGGATCCGTCTGATCATTGTTTCATAGGAAACATTGATGTGAACCAGGAGGTCAGGATGGCGCTTAGGCATCCGCTCCAGTTCCTTCATCATGCTTTCCAGCAGCTCGTCGTAGGTCTGGACTTCCAGGTCATTGGCCCGGCCGATGTCGGCGTTCATATGGAAGAAAAGAGAATCTTCATAGATGGACCGGTCCAGGACGTTGTTGTCGTCGCTGAGGGCTTTTTTAATGCTGTGGAAGCGCGTGTTCAAGAAGAAGAGCTGCAGCAGGTAGGTGTACTTGAGGGGGTCCTTGTAGAAAAGCGGGAGGACAGGGTTGTCATCGACGCTTTCGTAGAAAGGCTTGGTCCCCAGATATTTGGAAAGAATTGCGGTTAGGCTGGATTTACCGGCCCCAACGGGCCCACTTAATACAATAACGGTCATCACGTTCCTTCTAACAACTAACTATAAATTACCGATTTCGCGCAGCTTGTTGTCGATGATGTCCAGAACCAGGTCCTGGTCATCGATGTTGTCGACAAAGTCGTACTTGTCACCATCGATCATCATCTTTGGTGAAACGTCATATTGTTCATACCAGGGCTCGTAGTAGTGCAGGAGGTTCTGGTAGTATTCCTTCAGGCCTGGATCGGAGTCGAGCTGTTCGAACTCCCGGCCCCGCTTGCCGATCCGCTTGAGCATGGTGTCAAGGGAGACGTGGATGTAGATCAGGAGGTCCGGCTTCTTGCGCGGATTGCCTGGCACGTCTTCCATCATGTTGTCCATCAGGTCGTGGTAGATCTGATATTCAGTTGGGTCAGCAACCCCGTTATCGACGTTCATGTTGAAGAAGAGCAAGTCTTCGTAGATGGACCGGTCTAAAACGTCGTTGTGGTTGCCGGCGGCGGCGTTGATTTCAGCCAGCCGCTTGTTCAAGAAGTAGGTGTTCAAGAGGAAGGTGTACCGTTTCATGTCTTTGTAGTACAAAGGCAGAACCGGATTGTTGTTGACCTCTTCGTAATATGCTGTTGAGCCAAGGTGCTTGGCGAGGATACTGGTTAAACTGGATTTGCCGGCTCCAATTGGGCCACTTAAGACAATAACGGTGATCACACTCTTTCTATTCATACTATACTAGATCTACGTTGCTCTAATAGTTTATTGCAAGATATAGTGCCTTAGCAAGCTTTTTGTCCAAAAAGATTTTTTATATGATAGAGGAATAATTTGCCTGGAGGAGGGGATGGTGTTTCACGTGGAACAATAGCCTAAAAGAACCCTACTAGATTAGGAATCCAGTCATCCATGTGGTGATTTCGGAAAACATAAACTAAAATGATCTGCCTTCTGTTGAGGCAGATCATTTTGCGTATGCTGTTTAGCGGCCTTTTTTAGAGTAGTTGATCAGATACTTGGCCAAAGCAATTAGGCCGAAGACTGCCAAAATGACTACGATGACCGTCATGATTGTAAACCAAGGCATTTTAATCACTCCCAATGTTAAATCTGATGTAAATCCATAATATATGTTACATATTATATAATCATTGTTTTTTGCTTTTTGTAACCGCTTTCCAAAACTTTAGCAAAAAACAGGAGTATCTTCTTACTGAGAAGATGCTCCTGTTTTACTTCTTATTTAAGCAAGCTCGCAGCTGCCTGGTCGGCAATCACCGTAACGTTCGGGTGCTTTTGCAGGACGCTGGCCGGGACATCCGTAGTCACTGGCCCTTCAACCATGGCCTTAATAGCCTTAGCCTTGCTTTCCCCCTTGGCCAAAAGGATGATCTCCTTAGCCGCCATGATATTGGCAATCCCCATGCAGATGGCGCTCTTTGGCACTTCATCAATGCTGTCGAAGAAGCGGGCGTTGGCCTTGATCGTACTTTCCGTCAAAGCAACTTCATGAGTCACGCTGTCAAACGGCGTCCCCGGTTCATTGAAGGCGATGTGCCCGTTCTGCCCGATCCCTAAGACCTGCAAGTCTACCGGGTTCTCTGCCAAAACCTGATTGTAGCGGCCGCACTCTGCCTGGATGTCCTTTGCCTGGCCGTCTGGCAGGTAAGAGCGCTTGAATGGCTTGTACTGGAAGAGATGCTGGTTCATGAAGTAGTGGTAGCTCTGCGGGTTTTCCGGGCTGAGACCAACGTATTCATCCAAGTTGACACTGGTCATTTGACTGAAGTCGAGCTGGCTGGCCACAATCTCCTGGTAGAGCTCAACTGGTGAAGACCCAGTTGCCAAGCCCAAGGTCTTAGCCCCTTCGTCAACCGCCTTTGCCAAAAGGTCAAAGGCCTGCTTGCCTAATTCACTGGCGTTTTTCACAACGATAATTTTCATGATGATCACGACTCCTCGATTTTTTACTCACCCATATTGGTATAGTCCATTCTAGTTCCGTAAGGATTTTTTGTCAAGGTATAGACCAATAAATCTTGGTAAAATCTGAGCGCTTTTTTCCAAAAAATGGCCGCCCTTGTACTATGCTTAGAAGTAAGAAAAAATAGAAAGAATAAAGCAAAACAGAAAAATAGGAAATAAATGAAGGCAAGAGCATGAAATACATGACCGTCAAAGGGGAAAAACTGAGCCAGCTGGGCCTGGGCACCTGGAACATGGGGGAAAATGCCGAAAAGCGGGATGCAGAAATCGAGGCTATAAGATGCGGCTTGGCATCCGGCGTCAACGTGATCGACACTGCTGAAATGTACGGGGAAGGGCGGGCTGAAAGCCTGGTTGGCGAAGCCATCAAGGACCTGGACCGGAGCCAGCTTTTCCTTATCTCCAAGTTCTACCCCTGGCATGCCAGTCCTGATGACCAGAAAAAAAGCCTGGCCGCCAGCTTAAAGCGGCTGCGGACAGACTATCTGGACTTGTATCTTTTGCACTGGAAGAGCGATTATCCTTTAGCAGAAACCGTCAAGGGCCTGCAGGATTTGCAAGCTGCCGGCCTGATCCGCCACTGGGGCGTCTCCAACTTTGACACGGCTGATATGCAGGAGCTGGTAGATATCGCCGGGGAAGGGGCCGTTTTTGCCAATGAAGACCTCTACAATCTCGACAAGCGGGGCGTTGAATATGACCTCCTGCCTTGGCAAAAGCAGCACGGCATTGCTTTTATTGGCTATTCGCCCTTTAACTCAGGCAACGGGCAATCTATTCCCGTTAAAGCCAGCTTAAAGCAGATCGCTGACAAGCGGGGCGTGTCCGTCCACCAAGTCATGCTGGCCTGGACCATGCGGACCGGGCAGGTATTGACCATTCCCAAAGCCAGTTCAGTTGACCACATGCGGGCCAACCTGGCGGCTGCTGACCTGGTTTTGACCGCCGGTGAACTGGCCGCCTTGGATCGGGATTACCTGCCACCGAAGAGCAAGCAACCTTTGGAGAACATTTAATTTTCAGCTGATTTCCACGAAGGTCTTGTAGTAGTCGTAGACCTTGCCGTCTTCTTCCCCGCAGTCCAAGTCCAAAAAGCGGCTGATGATCCAGCTGCTGCAGGCCGATCGTCATGGAGTTGTTGTACATCATGCTGAAGCCGGTCATGAACATGACGTGGAAGATCACGATCAAGGCAATGGAGAGCTTTTGGGCAAAAATGATGTAGAGCAAAATGCCGGCCATGGCCAGGAAGCTGCCGATTAAGAAGAGCTTCTTGAAGCCCTGGCTGTCCAAGAGCCGGCCCATTACCGGCCCGAAGAAGGCTGACAAAAGGCTGCCCAGGAGCAGCAGCATCCCGCTGGTCAAGGCACTGGTCTTCAGACCCAGTTGCGCCAGGTTAGGGATGACGAAGGTCAGGCTGATCTGGATGAACTGCAGGAAAGTGTAGATGAGCAGACCCAGGTTAAAGCTGGTATTTTTCAAAACGGAAATATTGATGATGTGGGCCTTGCCTTCCTGCTTGGCCAGCTTGAAGAAGATGACAAAGGAAATGACCGTGACCAAAAGCCCGCCCCAAACCAGCGGACTGGCAAAGCCGGAGCTTAAGTTGTTAACGGCCAGGGTCAAGGCAACCAGGGCCAGGACGATCAAGAGGTACTCGCTGAAGTTGAAGTGGTCTCGGTGGGCTTTATTGTCGCTCATGAAGCGGGCCGCGATGATGCAGAAGACAATGGTAATCGGCAGGGTAAAGATAAAGTTGAACCGCCAGTTAAGAGCTGCCAGGCAGATCCCCCCGTAGGTCGGCCCAAGTGACGGGGCCAGGGCGACGATCATGCCCGCTGTCCCGACGAAAGAACCCTGCTTGACCCGGGGCAGCAGCATGACCGGCAAGGTATTGGACAGCATGCAGATCACCCCGCCGATGACTGAGGCCGTGCCCGCCGCGATGATCAAGCTCTTGAACTTGAAGCTGCGCTGCAGGTAGGCAGCCAGGACGATCGTCAAGGTAACGGCCAGCAGGTAGGCCGTGGTAATCCACTGCACGTTGTTCAAAGACTGGTTGAAGACCTTCATCAGGGTTGGGAAGGTCCGTTCATTGACGTTTCGACCAAAACCCCGCTGCAGGCCACGCCCGCGGTCCCGATGATCGACCAGATCACGGAAGGGGCGACTTTTTCATGAGCTTCCATTAAATTCAAACCTTCAATAAAAAAACTCCAATTCAGCGAATCCGGGCCCGGAAAGGGTCTTTGGATTCAGCCAGAATTGGAGTCATACTTTAATATTTCAGTGAACCAAGCTCCACAAAGCTTGCTTTAAAAACTTGTCATTAATTTACTTTAGCATTTTTTAGAAAAAATGTCAGTAAAAAACATGGCCAAAGCCCTGTTTTCTTTATTTCGACTTGATGTAGTTTTGCCCGTCGGCAGCTGGCCCGACAGTCTTGCCGAAGAAGACCACCAGAACGATGATCGTCAAGACGTAAGGCGCGATCTGCAGGTAAACGGATGGCAGGCTGGAAATGCCTGGAATCTGGTCCCCGATGATACTCAAGCTTTGCGCGAAGCCAAAGAAGAGGGAGGACAGCATAGCGCCGATTGGGTTGTAGCGGCCGAAGATCATGGCCGCCAGGGCCATGAAACCTTGCCCGGCAATAGTGGAAACTGAGAAGTTCCCGGCAATTGCTTCAGCGAAGACGGCCCCGCCGATCCCGCCGAGGAAACCGGAGATCAAGACGCCGGCGTAACGCATCTTGTAGACGTTGATCCCCAAAGTGTCGGCAGCTTGCGGGTTTTCACCGCTGGACCGCAGGCGCAGGCCAAAGCGGGTCTTGTATAGTACCCAGTAGAGGAAGATGGACAAGACGATGGCCACCCAGGCAGGAGCTGAAGTGTTCTTGAAGAAGATCGGCCCAATAACCGGGATGTTGGCCAGGCCAGGGAAGGAGAAGTAGCCGAAGTTTTGGTTGATGTTTTCGGTCTGCCCCTTGTTGTAGATGGCCTTGACCAGGAAGACGGCCAATGGCGGCGCCATCAAGTTCAAGACCGTCCCGGAAATAACGTGGTCAGCCCGCCAGTTGACCGTGGCAACGGCGTGCAGCAGGGAGAAGATGATCCCGACAATCCCGCCCAAGAGGGCACCCAGCCATGGAGTAGCGGTGCCGAAGGTTGAGGCGAAGCTCAGGTTGAAGACGATGGAGGTGAAGGCCCCCATGGTCATGATCCCTTCCAAACCGACGTTGACGATCCCTGAGTTTTCACTGAAGGTCCCGCCCAAAGCGGTGAAAATCAAGGGAGCTGAATAAACTAATGTTGATGAAACGATTAAGGCTAATACAGTCACGAAGTTCATTATGCTTCCCCTCCTTTTTGCTGGTCATTGGCGGCTTGCCGGCCGGCGGTTTCCGCCGTGGCAATATAGGTCGCAGTCTTGTCAGACTTCTTTTCCTTGAAAAGGAGGCCGACAGCCCAGCTGATGGCTACGAAGAAGATAATGGCAGCGATGACGATAGAAACGATTTCAAATGGAATCCCGGCTGCCGTCTGCATCCCCAGGCCACCGATCTTCAAGATAGAGAAGAGCAGGGAAGCCAGCAGGATGCCGATGGCGCTCATGCCGCCCAAAAGGGCAACGGACATGCCGTCCCAGCCGATGTCCAGGGTAGTCGTTTGGGTGAAGTAGTTCTGGTAAGTCCCCAGACCTTGTACGACCCCGCCCAGGCCACAGAAGGCACCTGACAGGAGCATGGAGATGATGATGTTCTTCTTGTCGCTCATGCCGGCGTAACGGCTGGCGAATGGGTTCAAACCAACCGCCTTGATTTCAAAGCCGACCGTGGTCTTCTTCATCAAGAACCAGAAGATGACCAGGGCAATGATGGCCAGGAAGATACCACCGCTGATCCGGGAGCCGCCGAACATTTCGCTCAGCCACGGAATCCGCAGGCTGCCGCTAGCCCCGATGGTCTTGGTAGTGTCGGTGTCAACGCGGAGGCTCTTGTTCATGACGTCCTGGTGCAGGTATTGGCAAAGGTAGAGGACGATGTAGTTAAGCATGATGGTTGAGATAACTTCGTTAGTTCCGAAGTAGGCCCGCAGCCAGCCGGCAATCCCGGCAACCAAGGCACCGGCCAGGCTGCCGGCGATGATTTCAAATGGCAAGAGGATGTAGACGGGCAGGCCCTTGAAGGCCAGGCCGATCCAGATGGCGGTCAGCCAGCCGGCTTGCGCCTGGCCCGGCAGACCGATGTTGAAGAAGCCAGCGGCTGAAGAGATCTGGAAGCCGATGGCGATAAAGATCAACGGGGTGGCGTTACGGATGGTTTCCCCGATCCCGTTGGCTGAGCCCAGGGCACTTTCAAACATTGAGCTGTAGGCCTGGAATGGGTCATAGCTCCAGACCAGCATGATGATGGCCCCGACTAAAAAGCCGGCAATAACAGAAACGATCGGCACTAAAAGCCGCTTGGCCTTAGGGCTCACCTTAATCATTAGCGGCAGCCTCCTTCTTGGTATTCTTCCCGGTCATAAGCAAACCGAGTTCAGTTTCACTAGTCTGGTCAGGCTTGACTTCACCTGATTCGGCCCCGTCGTGCAGGACGACAATTCGGTCAGACAGCTGCAAGATTTCGTCAAGTTCGTAGGACACAAGGAGCACGGCCTTGCCGGCGTCTCTTTGCTTCAGCAGCTGGCTGTGGATGTATTCGATGGCTCCGACGTCCAAGCCCCGGGTTGGCTGGAAGGCAATGATCAAGTCAGCGTCCCGGTCAAGTTCCCGGGCGATGATGGCCTTTTGCTGGTTACCACCGGACAGGTCGCTGGCTGGCAATTGTTCGCTGGTCGTGCGGACGTCGAACTTCTTGATCAGTTCCCGGGCGTGTTCCCGGATGGTCTGTTCGTTCATGATCCCGTGCTTGGAGTAAGGCTCCTTGTAGTAGGTCTGGCTGGCAATGTTTTCAGACAAAGGCAGTTGCAGGATCAAGCCGTACTTTTGCCGGTCGGCAGGGATGTGGCCGACGCCGGCTTCCGTGATTTGGCGGACTGGCTTGTTGGTCAAATCCTGGCCGTTGATGACGACTTGGCCGCCTTCAACATGGCGCAGGCCAGTGATGGCTTCGACCAGTTCGTCCTGGCCGTTGCCGTCGATCCCGGCCAGACCAAGGATTTCCCCGCCGCGGATATTGAAGGAGAGACCCTTGACTGCTTCGGTCCCCCGGTCTTCATTGACGTGCAGGTCCTTGACTTCCAGGATATTTTTGCCTAGATTGATGGGAGCCTTGTCCAGCTTAAAGTTAACATGGTGGCCAACCATCATTTCGGCCAATTGTTCGTCATTTGCATCGGCAACGCTAACGGTTTGGATGGACTTACCAGCCCGGATGACAGTGACCCGGTCGGCGCTTTCCTTGATTTCCTTCAGCTTGTGGGTGATCAAGATGATGGACTTGCCTTCCTTGGCCAGGTTCTTCATGATCTTGATGAATTCAGTGATTTCCTGCGGCGTCAAAACGGCAGTTGGTTCGTCGAAGATCAAGATGTCGGCCCCGCGGTAAAGGACCTTCAGGATTTCAACTCTTTGCTGCTGAGCGACGGTGATGTCGGAAATCTTAGCGTCAGGGTCGATGGACAGGCCGTATTGCTTGGACAGGGCTAGGATCTTTTCTCTGGCGGTCTTGAAGTCCAGGGCCAGGCCCTTGGTGGTTTCGTGGCCTAAGATGATGTTTTCCAGGACAGTGAAGGCCTGGGCCAGCATAAAGTGCTGGTGCACCATCCCGATCCCCAGGCTGGTAGCGACGTTTGGGCCGGAGATGTTGACTTTCTCGCCCCGCACGTAGATTTCGCCAGAGGTTGGTTCGAGCAGGCCAGAAAGAATACTCATTAAAGTAGACTTGCCGGCGCCGTTTTCGCCAAGAAGCGCCAGGATTTCGCCCTTGCGGAGCGTGAGGTTGATATCGTTGTTGGCTTTAAAACCGTTAAAGTCTTTCACGATATGGCGCATCTCAATGATGTTTTTGATCTCTTTTTCCATATGACAAAACTTTCTGTAATTACTTTTACAAAAAAACACCCCCTAATATTGCGGAGTGTTTCAGATTGACCACTATATATTGTGCTACTTACTTGGAGCAGTTGCAACTTTAATTTTACCAGCCAGGATTTGCTTGCGGGCAGCTTGCACTGCCTTCCAAGTCTTGGCATCAAGGTTCCCCTTAGTGACAGAGACGCCATCGTGAGCTAAGCCGTAGGAAATTACCTTACCGCCAGGGAATTTGCCCTTGTAGGCTTTGTCAGCGATGTCCTTGCATGCGAAACGCAGCCCCTTTAATACGGAGGTCAGCGTGAAGTTGGCCTTCTTACCGTCTTTTGAAGTGTAGTTACCCAGGTTTGCCTGGTCAACGTCAACACCGATGACCCAGACCTTCTTGGCAGCCGTGGTTGCCTTGTTGCGGGTCTTGGCTTCGGTGAAGACACCGTTACCGGCGTTGCCGGCAGCTTGGTAGATGATGTCAGCGCCGTCAGTGTACATTGACTGGGCGATTGACTTGGCCTTGTCGGTTGAGGTGAAGTTGCCGATGTATTGGTCGTAAACGGTGATCTTATTGCCTAAGGCCTTGGCACCATCCTTGACACCTTGCTTGAAGCCGGCTTCGAAGAGGTCCAGGACGCTGGACTTGGCTCCGCCGATGAAGCCGACCTTGTTAGTCTTGGTGGTGTAGGCAGCAGCCAGACCGCCAAGGTAGGAAGCTTCGTTGCTCTTGAAGGTAACTGAAGCAACGTTCTTGCGGCCAGTGATAACTGAGTCGATCAAGACGAAGTTCTTCTTAGGGTACTTCTTGGATGCGGCTTTAACTGAGTCAGTCAGCATGTAGCCGACACCGTAGATGGTTTGGTAGCCGGCTTGGGCAGCTTGAGTCAGGTTAGGGGTGAAGTCAGCAGCAGATGATGATTCAAAGTACTGGTAACCGCCCTTGCCTTGCTTGAGGCCGTGTTCCTTGCCGTAGTCCTTGAAACCAGACCAAGCGGCTTGGTTGAAGGAGTGGTCGTCAACACCGTTACCGTCAGTGATCAAGGCGATACCGTGCTTGGTGTCCTTGTTGACGGAAGTGTTAGACTTCTTGCCGGAGCAGGCAGTCAATACAGCAGCGATTGACAGGGTGGCTGCCCCAGCGGCAACCAATTTCTTGTAATTAAAGCGCATAGCGAGATTACTTCTTTCTTTTTCTTCTTTTCTTTTTTCATAGACGAACGATTATGTATTAAAGATAGCATTCAGTTTTGGAAAAAGCAAGAGAACAGATAGGCGAATATTCGCTTTTTTGAACGAATTTGGAGAAAAATTTTTTCAGCGGCTAAGAAAACGGTTAATTCACGAACAAAGCGGCAACTTTGTATAGACCAGTTCCCGGACTGGGAAGTTTAAGGCAGTTGTGATACAATTAGTAGTAGATTAGAGAATCAGGAAAGTTAGCTAATCTAGGGCAGCCGTGAGGCTGCCTTTTTTGTTGCAAGTTTAAGAAAAGGCACCCATCAAATGATGAGTGCCTTTGTGTTCTTGGCAAAATTAACGAATCAGGAAAGTTAGTTAATTAGTTTTTACCAGGAAATTTCGTAGAGATTGTTGTACTTAGTGGCGGATACGTACTGTTGCTTATCATCATCATATTTTTTGTAGTGGTAAGCAACGGTAAGATAGACATGGTCTTCGCTGATAACTTGTAAGCCTTCGACTTCAGAATGATAGCCCTTGTGGTCGATCTTGCCCCAATCACTCAAGTTGACGCTGATCCATTGATCCGCAAAGGAGCGCTTGTTGGCTGGAATCTTGATGATCTGCTTGTGGTGAGTTGTAAATTCACCGGTATCAGAATTAATATCTGGAGCTTTTTGACTAGAGATATAGATGTTGCCGTAATCATCCATATCAAAACCTTGGTAGGAATTGATTAAGCTGCTTAAGTTAGGGTAGTAGAACGACTCAAGATAGGCGATGTTACCCATATTGACGTAGTTATCACCATTTCTAAGTGAGGCAACTTGGTCCAAAGCCTTGTTAATTGTACTTAGAGAGTAGATTGTGAAGTAGCCGTTGCCAGAAGCATCAATGGTTGCTAAGAGAAACTTTTGATGGTTTGGTGATACAGCAGTTTCTGCTCTGACAAAATTCTCCCCGGGATATGGATGACTGCCCGCACGGTTGAGGTAAGCCAAACGCGGAAAATCTAAATGACTGCTGTGGCTTCCTTTCTGCGCTTTGATATCAACACGGGCAATTTGCTTGTCCCATTTATTATCATGAATATCAGTTCTTTTGACGCCGATGAACCACTTGTTCGCGATACCGGCATATTCCCAGGTTTGTGTGTGTCCTGCTGCATCACCGCTTAAGTGCAGGATTTGATCCTTTATGTTGCCAGCTTTTCCACGAACAACGTACGTATCTTTTTGAACGTTTTTCAGGTAAAGACAGTAAATGTAAGTTGAGCCAACATTACCCTTCTGGATAGCGCGGCCTGGATCTGGCTTCAGTTCAATCGTCTTCTTGAGCGAAATGCTTGTGGTTTCTTTAAACTTAACCATAAAAATTAGTCCTCCTATTATAAATTTGTACATTGGCTTTTGCCAAGTACACTGTAAGTTTAGCACAAAAGTTTATATAAGGCAACATGTGTTCGCAAAAAACGAAAACAAGTCACAGTATCGTGACTTGCTATTTTCAGATTAGTTATTGGCTTTCTCTTGACATTTTATGAGTGGAGAAAGTTTTTATTTCTTTTTCTTAGTATCGGTATAGTAATCTTCGAGTCTGTTAATATCTACTAAGTTAATCCGATAATTCGGATTACTTCCTTCTTCTGGATCTGAATAGAAAGTGTAGAGCTCCTTAGTTCTTAAAGCAGCAACATCGACATATGTTCCCGTAGTGCCGTGGCCTGTTCCTTTTAACTGAGCATAGACTGGCTGATCGGCGTCCATAAAGTAAATGCCATCACTGTCAGTAAATTGCCGTAGACCATCGATTACTACGTATTTACCTGCTTTACATTTTTTTGTCAGATTTTTTATTTTCTTGGTTTTACTGTCAAATGTAAAAGGATAGCCGGACATCGTAATCATGGCTTTTTCACCATTTGAATATTGGGGCAGATCGTTGATCAAAGAGACGTTTCTTGCTTTGATGTAGGCGCCATAGCCGATGTAGTAGAAATAATGTCCGTTGATCTTCTTATATGGCAGCCAATATTTTTTACCAACGAAGCCATAATTGTATTTAGTAGCGTGGTATTTGGTGAATAAGGTGAAGTAGCGAACGTCTTTGTCTGTCCGTTCAATTCTATTTCTGGTTGTGTAGACATAACTGTCTTCCTTCAGGTAACCGAGGGGGCCATAAAGTCCGTTAAACCAGGGCATCCGGTTGCCATAACGGTCATAGACATAGCTGTTGCAGTTTAACTTCAGAACGACTTGCCGTTTGATATATTTGGGCGTGTATTTTGATGAACTTGCTGCTGAAACTGTGTTTGGAGTTGCTGCTAAAGCCGTAAAACTTAGTAGGGCAGCTAAAGCAAACAGTGTGTTACGTAGTCTTTTGAGCATGGTTATCACCTCTTTTTGTAAAAGCGCTTTCTTAATAATAATTATAACGCTAAGGCGAAGAAAACAAGTCACGATAAGGTGACTTGTTAGTATGGATCAGTCGTCTTGCTTACTCTTTTGCGTTTCAGCTTTCTTAGCTTTCTCAGCTTTTTTATACTTGCTTTCTTGCCAATTGATATCGAGTATGTTGATTCGATAGTTAGGATGGGTATCTTCTTCGATATCCCAAAAAAATATATCGCTATCTTTTTTTCGTAAATTGCCCAAAAGGATATACGTTCCTGTATAGCCATGACCGGTGTCTTTTAAACGCGCATAGTATGGTTGGTCGGCATCCCAGAAAGGAAATCCATCACTGTCAGTGAATTGCCTAAGGCCATCGACCATGACGTAATCACCGTATTTATATTTCTTTTTAAGATTAGTGATCTTCTTGGTTTTGCTGTTAAATTTAAATGCATATGTAGTTTCATCAATCATGGCTTTTTCGCCATTTGAATATTGAGAATGGTTGTTGATCTCTGAAACGTTTCTAGCTTTAATATAGGCTCCATGGCCAATGTAGTAAAAGTAGTGGCCATTGATTTTCTTATAAGGCAGCCAGTATTTTTTGTCAATTTCATAGGTATGATATTTTGTACTATGGAGGAAATAATAGCGGACATCTTTGTCTGTCCGTTCAACCTTTTTTCTGGTTGTGTAGACGTAAGTGCCCTTCTTTAGATAGCCGAGGGGACCATAAAGTCCGTTGAACCAAGGCATCCGGTTGCCATAGCGGTCATAGACATAGCTGTTGGAATTTAATTTCAGAACGACTTGGCCTTTTAGATAGGGCGTATCGTATGCGGCCTGCACAGTGTTTGCAATTAAAGCAGAAAAGCCTAGCAAAAAAGCTAAGGCAACCAGAGCGTTACGTAGTCTTTTGAGCATGATTATCACCTCTTTTGTAAAACGATTTCTTAATAGTGATTATAACGCAAGGGCGAAGGAAAAAATCACAGTATCGTGACTTGCTTTCTTCAGATTAGTTATTGGCTTTCTCCCTAACATTTTGTGAGAGGGGAAAGTTTTTATTTGTTTTTCTTAGTATCGGTATAGTAATCTTCGAGTCTGTTAATATCCAATAAGTTAATCCGATAATTCGGATTACTTCTTCCGTCTAGATCTGAATAGAAAGTGTAGAGCTCCTTAGCTCTTAAAGCAGCAACATCGACATATGTTCC
>NZ_KV793176.1:21349-34197 GCF_001808415.1 Lactobacillus sp. HMSC08B12
AATCATGGCTTTTTCACCATTTGAATATTGTGTCAGATCGTTGATCAAAGAGACGTTTCTTGTTTTGATGTAGGCGCCATAGCCGATGTAGTAGAAATAATGTCCGTTGATTTTCTTATATGGCAGCCAATACTTTTTACCTACGAAGCCATAATTATATTTAGTAGCGTGGTATTTGGTGAATAAGGTGAAGTAGCGAACGTCTTTGTTAGTCCGTTCAATTCTGTTTCTGGTTGTGTAGACATAGCTGTCTTCCTTCAGGTAACTGAGGGGACCATAAAGTCCGTTAAACCAAGGCATTCGATTACCATAACGGTCATATACATAGCTGTTGCAGTTTAACTACAGTACGACTTGCCGTTTGATATATTTGGGCGTGTATTTTGCTGAACTTGCTGCTGAAGCTGTGTTTGGGGTTGCCGCCAAAGCCGTAAAACTCAGTAGGGCAGTTAAAGCAAATAGTGCGTTACGTAGTTTTTTGAACATGATTATCGCTTCTTTTATAAAAACGCTTTCTTAATATAATTATAACGCTAAGGCGAAGAAAAAAGGCACCCATCGAATGATGAGTGCCTCTTAAAAAATCTGTTGTTTGAGATTACTTCAAGTCGCTTACGCTTTCAGCAACCTTAACCTTGTCGTTCAAGATTTGCTTGCGGGCTGCTTGAACCTTGCTCCAAGTCTTGGAGTCGATGTTGCCCTTGGTTACAGAAACACCGTTGCCTTCAAGAGTGTAGACAAAGTGCTTGCCGCCTGGGAACTTGCCTTGGTATGCCTTTTCAGCGATACGTTCAACAGCAACGTCCAGACCCTTCAGAACTGAAGTCAGAACGAAGTTGCTCTTCTTGCCGTCCTTGGAAGTGTAGCTACCCAGGCTTGATTGGTCAACGTCAACACCGATGACCCAAACCTTCTTGGAAGCCTTGCGGTTCTTGTTGATGTCCTTGGCTTCAGTGAAGACCCCGTTACCAGCGTTGCCGGCTGCGTGGTAGATGATGTCCGCGCCGCTGGCGTACATTGATTGAGCGATTGACTTAGCCTTGTCAGTTGAAGTGAAGTTACCGATGTATTGGTCGTCAATCTTGATCTTCTTGCCCAAAGCCTTGGCACCTGCTTCAACACCTTGCTTAAAGCCGGCTTCGAACAGTTCCAGGGTAGCTGACTTGGCACCACCGATGTAACCTACGTGGTTGGTCTTGGTAGTGTAAGCAGCAGCAATACCTGCAAGGTATGATGCCTGGTTGCTTTCGAAGGTAACTGAAGCAACGTTCTTTTGGCCGCTGATCACGTCGTCGATGATCACGAAGTTCTTCTTAGGGTTCTTCTTGGCAGCGGACTTGATAGCGCTGGTCAGTTGGTAGCCGACACCGAAGATGGTTTCAAAGCCGGAGCTGGCAGCTTCGTTGGCGTTAGGAGTAAAGTCGGCGGCTGATGAAGATTCAAAGTATTGGTAGCCACCCTTGCCTTGCTTCAGGCCGTGCTTCTTACCGAAGGCCTTGAAACCATTCCAGGCAGCTTCGTTGAAGGAGTGGTCGTCAATGGCGTTGTTGTCAGTGATAAGCGCGATGCTGTGCTTGGTGGTCTTAGTACTAGTTGAAGATGATGACTTCTTGCCTTGGCAGGCAGTCAACAGAACTGAAACTGAAACAGCAGCAGTAGCGATGGTTGCTAACTTTTTAAATTTAGAAACAGACACGTGATTTCCTCCGTTGCAACACGAATGTTTGTGTGACAATCGCAAAAAGATGTTTATTTTTATCTCAGTTTATTATAGTGTAAAAACAGAAAAAAGCAAAACCTGGCTCTCGCAGGCTTTGCTTTCGCGGTTTATTTGAGCTTGAATTTAACCGTATTGTCGTTCCAAATTGAGGTTTTGTATTGCAGCTGCAGCGTTTTGGCAGAAGTCTTTGCTTCGCCAACCAAATTTCTTAAAGATCAAGCTGTCTGTTAGGACAAAGTGATAGTGAAATCAAAATCGTGGTCTAAAGAATCATCACTAAAGTCTTGGCCACTCGCGTCAAATTTTACGCGAACACTGTTGACGCTTGAAATCTTTTCGACTGGGACAGTTACCGTTCCTTGCTTAGTTACGTTCTTAGAAATATCGCCATCCCAACTTTCAGTGGAATCTGCTCCGTGCTGTTCACCATTGGAGTAGATATATGTTCCTTGAGTCGGGTAAACTGAAACATCAGCTTTGGTCTTAATTACGTAATGAATCTGCATGAAACCTTGAATAGTGAATTTGCCATCGTTGGCACTATCATAATTGTAGGACTTGGCCGTCTTGTACAAAGTAATGCTGTCGACAGATACGCTGCCGCCGGCCCAGCTATTATTCGTATAGTTCGGCTTAAAGGTCCTTTCTGAAGAAATTTCGTAATTTTTATAGCTGACAGTCAAAGTTTTCTTAGCATTGTTTTTCCCAGAAGACTTGTCGTCAGTAGTGCTCTTAGAAGAACTCTTTGATGAACTGGCTACAGAGGCTTCGTCATTGGAGTCGTCACTCGAAGAAGCGGCGGAGCCGAAGATGTAGCCGACAAAAAACACGAAAATGAAGGCGATGGTTACAGCCCACCATTGCTTATAAAATGGCTTTTTATTGGACTTCATGGCAAGATCCCCCCGGCTTTAAGACTCAGAACTATTCAGTTTGTTGTTAACGCTTAAGAAGCCGAATCCCGACAGCAGGGCGGCAAGAGCGCCGACAATACATGCTACGCCAATATCACCGAACATCATCAGCCCAATGGCAATACCAATAACGCCTAAAATGATTAACAGAATTCCAACTACTTTCATCTTATCCTCTCCTTAACCAAGTGACTTAATTGATGCTGAAAGCTGAAAGTCTGCTTGCACACATTCCATTTTTGCCTAAGGCGGCTCAAGCAGAATTCTTAGCTAAAAAATTCACCATCTTGCATGGGTCAGCATCCAGTTTAAGTGTAGACTTTTAAAGAGAAGGATTGGTGGGCAGGCAGCCCACTAATGGCCAAAAGATGAAATCGCTACCGATAAAGCGGCTAAAGCCGTGGTCAAAACCGTAGCCACGAGCAGGTAGCTGATGATGATCCCGCAGGCCCGGGTAAATTTGGACTTGGATGAATGGAAAAGGCACATGCTCTTGATATTGCGGTAGTTGCAGGCAAAAAGGACGATCAAGAAAAGAACCATGAAAAAGGACAGGCGGAGCAGGAAACTGTCAGCCGCTGAGTCGCTCTTGGCGTCCATACTAAAGGAACTAAACAGCATCAATAAGTAGCCGCAACCGGCTGTAAGCATGCGGGCGGGCTGATGGCTGCGGAAGCCTGGCAAAAGCCAGCTGGACCGGCCTAAGCCAGTAATCGCATCCTTGAATTCCTGGGCACTTTGGTAGCGTTTCTGGCTGTTGATATGGGTAGCTTTTTCAATGATTTCCCGTTCTGGTCCTTTATAAAGGCGGACGCTGGGCAGGCAGCCAGTATAAAGGACGTTCATCAGCACCCCGACTGCATAGAAGTCACTGGCTGGCCCGCTCTGGCTGAAGCCGAACTGTTCCGGGGCCGCGTAGCCCACTGACCCCAGGATGCGGGTGTCGCGGTCAGCGTCTTCCTGCATGTTCCGGGCGATATCGAAGTCGGCCAGGATCAGCTTTTGGCCATCATAAAAAATATTCTCCGGCTTGATGTCCCGGTGAATGATCGGCGGTGTCTGCTGGTGCAGGACCGCGAGGACGTCCAGCAGCTGGCAGATTAAGTCGTGGATCTGGGCAGAAGTGAGCTTGTGGGTCTCTAAGTACTGGTCGAGACGGGGAGAGTCGATGTATTCTTCGATGACGGTCAGGCGGTCGCTTTTTTCCAGGCAGACAATCTTGGGAATCGCGGTGTCCAGCTCAGCCAGCTGTTCATATAAAGGAGCGTACTCTAAAGGAAGGACTCGCTCGATGTAAGGGGTCGGGACCAGCTTTTCAACTTTGAAAATTGCCTTGTCGTCCGTTATTTTAATTGGGACGGGATTAACGTAATCGCTTATTTTTCCTTGCTTCATCTATAAAATCTTTCTGCCATAATGGTAACAATGGGGGTAAAAATGGAAACTGAAAAATTACTCGCTGCTTTGAAAGCAGATCATATTTCTAATGTACTAGATCAAGTGGCTGATTACAATTTTGCCGGCTATTTAAACAAGCTGATCGAAGATAAGGGGGTCAAGAAAAGCGAGCTTTTCAACGAGGCTATGATCGAACGCAGCTATGGCTATCAAATTTTGAAGGGGCGGCGCCTGCCAGCAAGGAATAAGGTTTTGTCCCTGGCCCTCAGCTTGAAATTATCTCTGGCTGAAACCAACCGCCTTCTGTCTTTAAGCGATAACGGGGCACTTTACGCCAACGTAAAACGGGACGCGGTCTTGATCTACTGTTTGGTTAGGGGGATGTCGGTGATCGATACTGACCAGCAGCTGGCAAATTACGGCTATCAGAGCTTGAACGAAGAAGAATAATGGAGTAGGATGGCGGATATTAGTTGTTGGAGGAGGAAAGCAATGAATAGCTTGTTTTGGGTAAATTTGTTAATCGGCTGCGGGATGCTGCTGAGTCGCTTTAAGCAGTTGCCGGTGACTTTCAGTTGGCGGAAATTGGCAGTGATTTTTCTGGCAAGCGGGAGTCTGCTCTTGGTTGAAGGGGTGCTGGTCAGAAAGGTGTTTGAAACGGCGCAGGTACTTTTTGTGATTGCGGTTCTCTATTTGCTGCTGGGTCTTGCTGGCCTGGTCATGATGTTTGCCAAAAAGGACTGGCAAGCTTTCACCAACGAAGATTGGCACGATTTCGCGGCCGTCTTGATTATCAGTGCCTTGCTGGCCTTCTACTTTTTGCGGGATGCTGCTTTTAATTTATCCAGCATGCTGCTGCCAGAAGCAATGTTTCTTGCTGGCCTGCTCCTGGTCTCTTGGGCCGTTAAAGCCGGGAAAAATTAATAGATGTAAAAGTACTGAGCCGCTGCTCAGTACTTTTTATATCCACTTTATAAAAAATACCATTTGTGTGAAAAAGGAGTATGATTTCAGTAAAGAATAAAAAGTGAAAACAAGGTGAGTGAACAATGAAAAAAGGAATTCCAACTCTGCCCTTTAATTCCTCGCAAGGAATAATCATGCTGGCGGCCAGCATCTATAGCGTGGCCCTGTCCTTTATAGTTCAGGAGTACGTCTCCAGCCCCGCGGTCAACAGCCTGGTCAACAACATCAGCGTTGCCGTAAGCGTGGCCTTTGCTCTGGCTATCGGCAGCTTCGTTGACCAGCATGGTGCCTGGCGGATCCTTTTTTTCACCACCTTGCTTTCTGGAATAGCCTGCCTGCTTCCGCCGCTGATTTTTGACCTGGACAAGGTGGCCTTCATCGGCGTCTTGATTGTCGTCGACATTGTCATTTCCATCATCAGTGAGTTCGACAACGCCGCCAGAACCGTCTATATCGTCCGCAAGGAGAACCGGGAGGCCTGCAGCAGGGGATCAGTTCGCTGAACTCTATCTCCTCAATTGTCGGTTATCTGCTGGTTTTCGTGACCCTCAGCTTCGTGGCTTTGCCCAACTACCTCTACCTCTGCGCCGCCCTTTACCTGCTGGCCCTCTTAATCTGGCTGCGGGTGCCGGCTGATCAAGTTGTGGCTTCCGCCCAACCCTCCTTCAGCTTTTCCATCCTGGCCCGCGACATCCGGGAATCAGTCAGCATTGTCTTTAAAAACAGCATTGCCTTGATCTTTGCCGCCGAAGTCCTTTTTACCTGCCGTAATCAGCTGGTTATGAGCCTGGTAATTCTAAAAATCGGCCGCTATGATCCCAAGTTCAAGTCAATCCTGGTGATTGGCCTGGGCATCATCTTGGCCGTGGCAGTCGGTGCTGGCCTCAACCGGGCCGTGGTCAGCCTGCCTGCTGGCCTCAAAAAGCTCTCTGTCCTTGCCTTGATCGTCCTTTCTGCTGGGGCGACCTACCTGAGCGGCGGTGCAGGCAGCCAGCTGTCTCCCTTTGTTTTCGGCCTCCTGCTTGGCAGTATTTTTGGTACCGGCATCCCCGTCTACACCTACCTGGAAACCAGCCGGATCATGAAAACACCCGCCGCCTACCAGGGACGGAGCACGGCCCTGCTCCGCTTCGTGGGCATCTTCTTGACCCTGATCATGGCCCTGGTCCTGGGCTTCTTTGAAGGCCGGGTAAAGAGCAGCGTGGCCCTCTACTTCTCAGCTGGCGCCATCATCCTCCTCGTCATCTTCTGCCTGGTCTTGCTCCAGTCCGCCCGCGAAAAGAACGCCTGATACGCAAAAAAATCTCTGAGCTCCTGCTCAGAGATTTTTGTTTTGTTTACTTACTTGCTTGGGTGGCTTGGTACGGAAATCTTGCCGGCCAGAATCTGGCTGCGGGCAGTTTGTGCCTGCTTCCAAACTGAGTCAGCCACGTAGCCCCGGGTCAGGTAAACACCGTTGTGCTTCAAGCCGTAAACCAGCTGCTTGCCGCCTGGGAACTTGCCCTTGGCTGCCTTGGTAGCGATGTCCTTGACTGCCACGTTGACCCCGGTCATTACGCTGGTCAGGCAGAGGTTGGACTTCTTGCCGTCCTTGGACTTGTACTTGCCCAGGTTGGACTGGTCAGAGTCGACCCCGATGACCCAGACCTTCTTGCTGGAGTTGGCAGCCAGGCCTTCGTTGACGGACTTGGCTTCACTGAACAAGCCTTGGCCGGCTGAACCTGAAGCGTGGAAGATTACGTCCGCCTTCTTGGCAAACATAGCCTTGGCGATTGACTTTTCCTTGTCAGCAGCCGTAAATGAGCCGACGTATTGGTTCAAAATCGTGATCTTCTTGCCCATCTTCTTGGCCGTGTCCTGCACGCCCTTGGCAAAACCAGCATCAAACAAGTCGACGATGTCCCCGTGAACCCCGCCAATGAAGCCAACCACGTTGGTCTTGGTGGTCCGGGCCGCAACTACCCCGGCCATGTAGGAAGCATCCTGGGACTTGAAGTTGGCGGAAGCCACGTTCTTTTGCCCCTTGATCACGTCGTCAATGATGACGAAGTTCTTGTCAGTGTGCTTCTTGGCTGCTGAAGCAATCGCGCCCTTAAGTGAGTAGCCAACACCAAAAATGGTCTTGTAGCCGGCCGCAACCGCCTGGTTGATGTTTGGCGTAAAGTCAGAAGCTGAACTTGATTCAAAGTATTGGTAGCCGTTGGTCCCCCGCTTTAAGCCTTGGGACTTGCCGTAAGCTACCATCCCTTCCCAGCCGGACTGGTTGAAGGAGTGGTCGTCAACCCCGGCGATGTCAGTGATCAAGGCCACGCTGGCTGAGCTCTTCTTGTTGGAGCCGCCGCCGTTTTGCTTGGCCCCTGAGCAGGCAGTCAGGGCAATCCCTGCTGCTAAAACAGTGCCAGTGGCCAAAACTTGCTTGAATTTGATTTTCTTCACGATAAAATCCCCCTTAAAATTAACACGATTACGATTTTATCAATATTTGGTAGTTGTGTCAAAAAGACACCCACAAGATAAAGTGTTGATTTGACGGGATTCTCGTTTTTGCCAAAAAGCCCTCAAGATATATGGCTCTAAGCGGGAAGGGCATACTAGAAAAAAACAAAAAATTACCCGGATTTTCCAGGTAATTTTAAAAAAGTTAAAAGACATTTAGTAGTTTGCAAATTGCCAAGGCGATGTAGCCGGCCACGATCAAGGCCATCACGGTGAAGTGGCGGAGGCGGTTCATGACGAACATGCCGGCGAATTCCCGCAAAACCGCGTTGGGCAGGTAGTAAGGGCGGGTGTAAGAGCCGATCCCGTTGGCATCCAGCCCCGCCCTTTTCGCGTAGATGGCTGACCGGAAGACGTGGTAGTTGCTGGTAAAGAAGCAAGCCTTGAAGTTGTCATTGCCATAGTCGTTGTAGGCCACAATCTGGGAAAATTCCATGTTCTGCTCGGTATTTCTGGACTGGTCTTCTAGCAGGATCAGTTCCTTCGGGACCCCCCGCTTGATGGCGTAAGCGGCCATGGCTGCCGCTTCAGAAATTTTTTCATTCGGCCCCTGGCCGCCGGACATGATGAACTTGGGCAAGGGCTGGCCCTTTTCCTGCTGGTGGTAGGCAAACTGGATGGCCCGGTTGATTCTGGCCGCCTGGATGTTGGAAATCTGGTCCCCATGGATCAGGCCCGCTCCCAAAACGATCAGGTAGTTCTGCTGGTAGCGGCGGGGAACAATCTGGTATAGCAGGAGGTTGACCAGGAAGTTGTACATGACGGCTGCCAGGTAGACCGCGACCGTCGGGAAAATGTCCAGGATGAGGCGCAGGCCGGTCGGCGTGCTGCGGGTGAAGTGGCCGATGAAAATGAAGACCCAGAGGCCCAGCATGGCCCCGGCCAGGATCAAGGTCAGGAGGTTGGGCAGGGTATGGCTCTCATGCTTCAAGACCACATAGGAGTTCCATAAAAGCAGGATCCAGGAGAAGGAGACGATGACGGCCACGGTTACTGCCAGGATCGCCAGGGCCCAGAGGTAGACCTTGCGGAAGCTGGGCAGGTTGGTGGCATAGACCAGGAAGGTGAACCAGGCCCCCAGCGAAGCAATGAAAAAGGTGAAAAAGACCCCGTTGATCAAGCGGCGCGGGTCGCTCAGCCAGGAGAAAATGAAGGTTACCGCGGCAATCGCCACCAAAATGGTAAAGTAGCTGAAAGCCCGGTTCTGGCTGAATAGAAATAGCAGTGTGTTTAATCCGGATGGCATTTTTTAGGTCCTCGTCCATATCGTTTAGAAAATTGGTCAAACTTTATTATAATAGAGGATAAGAATTTTTTTGAGACAACAAGGTGACAAACATGAAAAAAATTGGGCATTATCTCTTTTACTTGATCGAAATCGCAATCGTGTTCGCGCTGTACACGACCCTGCAGGAGTTTTACTTCTACCCGGACATCTTTGGCTTCGGGTCGGCTGAGGCCTTCATCCTGGCCCTCTCGACCGTCCTGGTCTTCTGGTTCAGCTTCTGGCTCTATAAGGGGCAGCTGGATGATGACAATGACTGGGGCTTCAGCCAGGACTTCCACTGGGATTGGCGGAAGCTGGCCACCACAGTCGGGGGCTTCTTCTTGATGCAGCTGCTCTACATCCTCTTGATGAACTTGATCGGCGGCGGGGTCTCAGTCAACCAGCAGAACCTGGATAACCTCCAGCAGACGGCGGGTCCGACCTACAATATCATGGTGGTCTTAGTTGCCCCGGTTATGGAGGAAATCATCTTCAGAGGGATGTTCTTCAACCTCCTCTTTAACCATGCCGGCAAGGTCGCCAAGTGGGCGGGGATCTTGGTTTCCGGTTTCTTCTTTGCCTTTGCCCACAATCCCTTCTGGTCACCATATCTCCTGGTTTACTGGATGATGGGGTCAGTCCTGGCCTGGGTCTACATGACCACCAAGGACCTGCGCTACTCCATGGCCACTCACATCATGTGGAACATGCTCAGCATTTTAGGCTAGGCCAAAAGGAAAAATACAAGAATACAACAAAAAGAGAAATCTGTTTGGAGATACGAAAAGCAGCGAAGCTTGGCTTCGCTGCTTTTTAGTTTTGCGCTTCGTCTTTTCTGATGTAGTGGTTGAGCATGATTGGTGAGAGAACCGTCGTCAAGATGATGACCAGAATCAAGCTGGAGTAAATGTCCTTTGGGAAAAGGTGGTGGGCAATCCCGATCTGGGCCACGATCAAGGCCACTTCCCCCCGGGAAACCATCCCGGCCCCGACAATGCTGCCTTCCAGCGGCTTAAGGCCGAAGATTTCAGATGAGTATTTGCCGGCCCAGTACTTGGACAGAACGCCCAGAACCGTCATGACCACGATGAAGAGGAAGTCCTGGCCGATGGAGGCAAAAGTCATCGACAGGCCGATGTTGACGAAGAAGGTTGGAATAAAGACTGAGTAGCCGATCGCGGAGACTGAGGAATTGACTTCTGCTTCCTGCTTGGTCTGCCGGATGGCCAGGCCGCCGAAGAAGGCCCCGACCACGGCACTCAAGCCGACTAATTCAGCGATGTAGGCCATGCCCAAAGACAGGATCAAAGAGGCGATGACCACAGAGTAGCTGACATTGATTTTTTCCGCCAGCTGCATGAACTTTGGCGCGATGAACTTGTAAACCAGCCAGACGAAGACGAAGTAGAGGGCTTCAAAGAGCATGTTCAGGAAGAAGTTGTTGGTCAGTCCTGACTTGCCGCCTTCATGGCTGAAGGTGGTGAAGATGCTGAGGACGATCACCGCCAAAATGTCGTCGACTACCGCTGCCCCCAAAATTGCCGTCCCGGCCTTGGTCTGCAGCTTCCCGGTCGCCCGCAGGACTTCCACGGAAATGGAGACGCTGGTGGCCGCGAAGATGATCCCGATGAAGAGGGCTTCCAGGAACTGCATCTCGAAGAGCAGGGAGGCCCCGCCGATAAAGAGTATAGGGAGGATAACCCCGACCGTGGCCACCGTGAAGCTGATCTTAAAGTACTTCTTCAGCAAGTCCAGGTCGCTTTCCATCCCGGCTAAAAACATCAGCATGATAACCCCGATGTCGGAGAAGAGAGTCATCGTTTCGTTAGGGTGGATCCAGCCCAAAAGAGCCGATCCCAGCAGGATCCCCGATAAGAGCTGGCCGATGACCGGGGGCCAGTTGAAGCGGGCAAAGACTTGCCCCAGCAGGGTTGTCATCAGCAAGACCAGTATCAGTTGTCCAATAAATTCCATATTGACCTCCGTTTCAAAAAAGGGCTGGAAAACAAAAAACTCCCAAGAAAAAGCTTCTTGACCCAAAGAAGCAAATTCTTGAAAGTTTTGAAACTCCAACCTCTGAAAAATGTTATGTTAACTAATAATACTTTAGCAAGAAATTGGAGAAAAGGCAAATTTTATAAACCGGTCTGTTTTGGATTCTTCGGTTCGGTCTTAGCCAAAAGGGCCAGGACGATGGTGATCATGTCGACCACTTCCTGCAAAACAGCGCCCCAGAAGGCCGGAATAAGACCAGTGAAGGCCACCAGTTCCAGAATGATAACGACCACGATAGCAGTGATAACGTCGATTTCAGCCACCTTCATGGTGTGCTTGGCAATGGCCACGGCATCGTTGATCTTGCTCAAGTCGTTGACCATGATGACCGCGTCAGCACTTTCGCTGGCCGCGCTAGCCCCCTTGGCTCCCATGGCAATGCCGACGTCAGCGGCCGTCAAGCTTGGCGCGTCGTTGATCCCGTCCCCGGTCATGACGACTGGGCGGTTTTCAGGCGCCACGTTCTTGATGGCTTCAATCTTCTGGGCTGGCAAAAGGCCGGCCCGGACGTCATCGACGCCGGCGGCGTCAGCGATCGCCTGGGCCACGTCCTTGTTGTCCCCGGTCAGCATCATGATGTGCTTTGCGCCTTGTTTGCGCAGGCGGGCCAAAGTTTGCGGAGTTTCCGGCCGCAGCTGGTCCTTGAAGGTGATGCAGCCGGCGTACTTGCCGTCAACTGAAACGTAGACAGCAGTAGTCTTGGCCTTGTTTACGTTAGCGTCAGGCGCCACGTAGGAAAGCTTGCCGACCATGACGTACTTGCCGTCAACGGTCCCGCTGACCCCGTTACCAGTTGATTCCTGCAGGTTGCTTACGGCTTGGATCAAGTTCTTGTCAGTCCCTTGAACCAGGGAGTTGGCGATGATGTGGTCGGATTGCTGCTCAAGGCTGGCCGCGTAGCTTTGGATGGTTTCTTTGTCAAAGCCGTTTTCCGGCAGAACGTCTTGGATGACCAATTGGTTCTGGGTCAAAGTCCCAGTCTTGTCGAAGGCAAAAGTCTTGGCCTTGGCTAATTGTTCCAAGGTTGGACCGGACTTGACGATGATGTGGTGCTTGGACATGGAGCTCATCCCCGCTACCAGGGCAACTGGAGCGGCGATCAAGAGCGGACATGGGGAGGCAACGACCATGACTTCCGCGAAGCGGGTGAAGTTCCCGGTCGTCACCCAGGCAGCGATCCCGATAATTAATGAAATAATGGTAAATGGCACGGCGTAGCGGTCCGCCATCTTGACGAACTTGGCCGGCTGGGCAGCAGAAGACTTAACCAGTTCAACGATGGTCTGATATTCAGAGTCCTTGGCCAGCTTCTTGACTTCCATGGTTACGGCGGTTTCCCCGTTAAGGGAACCGGACATCAAGTCGTCGCCGACCGTCTTGTCCACCGGAACTGATTCCCCGGTCAGAGATGACTGGTCAAAGGTAGAGCTGCCTTCAATGATGGTCCCGTCTACTGGCACCTGCTGACCTGGCTTGATTAAGACCTGGTCGCCGATCTGCAGGTCGTCAACCTTGACTTCAACTACCTTGCCGTCAACCAGCTTGCTGGCTACCTGCGGGTTCTTGTCCAAAAGGGCCCGCAGTTCCCGGTTGGCCTGGCCGGTCGCGTATTCTTCCAGGCTTTCGCCACCAGTAGACATGACCAGGATCATCCATTCAGCCCAGTAGTCCCGGGTAATCATCATGGAGATGATCGCGATCAGGGCCAGGACGTCGATGCCCCAGTGCCCTTCTTTCAAGTCCCCAAACATTTCCCTGGCTAAGGAAATGCTGACGTAGACACCAGCAATGTCGAACAGGACCTCCGCGATTCCCGGAATGTGCAGGACATTGTCAGTGATCAGTCCAATTGCCCCGAGAACCAGGACGACAATAAATTTCCATTGGCGTTTCATGAATTATTCCTCCCAATAGTAAAAACAAGGAGTGTGGACACACACTTTTTATCTTAAAAGACAATATAGATTACTAGATATATTTTAGCACAAATTGGATTTCTTACGGTTCAGTATAAATTCTTGTGTAAATAGAA
>NZ_KV793177.1:0-4657 GCF_001808415.1 Lactobacillus sp. HMSC08B12
TTACACAAGTTTTTATACTGAACCTTTTTTCTTTTGCAAAACTACCCCGGCAAAAGGCATCAGGGTCAGTTCCTTGCCCTGCAGGTTGATGCTGCCGGCGGTTAAGACCGGAGTCAGTTCTTCTGGCAGGGTCAAGTGCTCCTTCTTGGCGCTGAGGGAAACGACCACTAAAGCCCGGTCATCCCCTAAATCCCGCTGGTAGACCAGGAGGTCTGCTTTGGTATCCAGCAGGTAGTAGCTGCCCTTGGTAAACAAAGGCGTCTGCTTCAATTTCAACAGCTGCCGGTAGAAGTTGAGCATGCTGGCTGGGTCCGCGTCTTCGCTGGCCACGCTGACCTTGTCCCGGCTTCTGCCCGTCAGCCAAGGCTCAGCAGTGCTAAAGCCGTCATACTGGCTGTCGTCCCAAGGCATTGGCCCCCGGGCCGGCAATTTGTGGGTCTGGCTGGCCATTTCCAGGGCCGTCTTTTCGTCTACCCCGGCCTCGCCAGCTTCCTTGACGAAGTCAGCCACCGTCTCATCGGCAAACTGGTCTGCATTATCAAATTCCAGATTGTGCAGGCCTAATTCTTCCCCGTAGTAAATCACCGGGATCCCCCGCTCCAGGTACATGGCCATGGCCAAAGACCGCTGCTGGACCGGGGTCTTGGCGACCCGGGTGGCCAGGCGGGCCATGTCATGGTTGCTCCAGTACAGGGTCGGCGCGGCTGACAAGGTCTGCTGCCAGACGGTTTGGTTTTGCTTAAAGGCCAGCCAGTCAAACTCTTTTGGTTGGTATTGACCGCTGAAGGCCGGGTTAACGGAATCTTCTTTTTCCGTAAAGTAGCGGAAGGTAATGACTGAGTCCATCAAATTTCGCTTAGGATCAGTGTAGTCGACCGCCAGGTTGATGCTGGCGCTGGCTGCTTCCCCCAAAAGCAGGAGGTCCGGAAATTCTTCCCGCAGGCGGGCACAGAAAGGCGCCAGCCATTCCTGTACTTCCGGCCGGTTGGCGAAAAAGTCTTCCGCGATAACCGGCTTATCGTCCTCACTTGGGTAGGACTGGCGCAGGTCGGCCTTGGCGATGTGGATGAAGGCATCCAGCCGCAGGCCGTCAACCCCCTTTTTGAGCCAGAACTCAGCCGCCTTGAACATTTCCTCGCGGACAGCCGGATTCTTCCAGTTCAAATCCGGCATTTCCTTGGCAAAAAGGTGGAAATAAGACTGGCCCGTTCCGGCCGGGTCTGCTGCCCAGCAGCTGCCGCCAAAGAAGCTGCCCCAATTGTTCGGCCGGACACCGTTTTTACCGGCAAAAATGTAGTAGTCCCGGTAAGGGCTGGCCGGGTCACTGACCGCGGCCTTGAACCAAGGGTGCTGGTCAGACGTGTGGTTTAAGACGAAGTCCATGATCAGCTTGATCCCGGCCTGGTGCAAATCGGTGACAAGTGCTTCAAAATCTGCCATGGTCCCCATGACCGGGTCAATCTTGTAGTAGTCGCTGACGTCATAGCCGTTGTCAATGCCCGGTGACTGGTAGATCGGATTCAGCCAAACGACAGTGATGCCCAGCTGCTTTAAGTAAGGGATCCGCTGGCGGACACCGTTTAAGTCGCCGATGCCGTCGCCGTTGCTGTCTTGAAATGATTTCGGGTAAATCTGGTAAATAATGGCATTCTTTTGCCATGCATCCTGCTTAGTCATGTTTCTTTTTCCTCCAGTAAAAATTTAACCATATGGGGGTTAGCGCTTACAAGACTGGCCTGCCTGTTATCGGTAACAAAAGCCAAGCAAAAAAGCATCCCTGAGGATGCTTCAGCTGCTATTTGGTTGATTCGGCCTCGCTCAAGGTCGGTTCGATAAAGATCTCACCTTGCGGCGCGCCGTTTTGGGCAATTTTTCTTAAAATGAGTTCCGCCAGCTTCTCACCGATCAGCCAGAGGTTTTGCTTGACGGTCGTGATCGTCGGCGATGACACTCGGTCTAAAAGGACCCCGTCATAGCCGATCACGCCAAAGTCTTCCGGAATCTTGGCTTCCGCCTCCACCAGGGCCTGGATGACCCCCATGGCAATCCGGTCGCTGGCACAGGAAAAGCAGGTGTTCTTGGGAAATTCGCCCAAGTGGTCCTGGATAAATTCCCGGGCCGCGGCTAAGCTGTTTTCCACCCGGAAGACGCTGGGAATCTTCTTATTTTGCTGCATGGTGTTGACATAACCAGCTTCTCTGGAAAATTCAAAAGCCTCACGGACATCGATACCGATAAAGACTACATTCCGGTAGCCCGCCTTCAAGGCATACTTGGTCGCCATGGTCTCACCCAGCAGGTTGTTGGTGTCGACAAAGTCGTAGCCGCCCCGGTTCTCGCCAAACAGGACGAAAGGCTGCTTAAGCTCGTTCAATTGGGGGTAATCATCAGTCCTAGCTCCGGTGATCACATAGCCGTCAGCTGCCCCTTGGTCCAGCTGGCTCCCCTTCAAGAGCAGCTGGAGGGAATAGTTCTGCTTCTTCAACTCCGTCGCCATGCCAAATAAGACATTGGTAAAGTAAGGGTCGGTATCGTCGACGTCTTCTAAAATCACGAACTTCACCACGCTGGTCTGGTTCTTGGCCAAGGCCCGGGCCGCGTTGTTGGGGTGATAATTCAATTTGTGCATGGCGTCTTCAACAACGACCTGCAGTTCCGAAGCAACCAGTTCGGGGTGGTTGATCACCCGGGAAACGGTCATCTTCGACACATGGGCCTTACGAGCCACATCTTCTAAAGTAGCGGTTCTCTTCAAGCAAATTTCCTCCCATCAAGGATTCCTAGTTTAAACTTTTCCTTCTTCACTTCCTATGCTAGATTCTAACACAAAATAATATATTTTTTGTAAGTTAAAGAATTCGCTTTCAAAAATAAGATTATCTTTTTTACATATTAACTAATCTATTTATTTTTTCACCCGGCAGAGAAAGGCCGCGTAAGCTGGCAGGACAGCAGCCGACAGGTCTTCCGGGACAGGCCCGTTAGCCAGAAGGACTTCCTTGTCCTTATCCGGCAGGGAGACTTCCTGCTCCTCGCCAGTCAAGTTGCAGACAACTAGCCACTTGTCTTCCGCGTTTTCCCGGTGGTAGGCCATGACGGCATCTGCCGTGTCCAAAAGTTCAAAGGACCCATCGGTCAAAATCCGTTCCTGGTGGCGGAGGGCAATCAGCTTCTTATAGAAATAATAAATTGAATCCTGGTCATTCAATGCATTTTTTACGTTTATTTCCTGGCAGTTAGGGTTAACCGCCAGCCATGGCCGGCCGCTGGTAAAGCCGGCGGAAGCTGAAGCATCCCACTGCATTGGGGTCCGGGCATTGTCCCGGCCCTGGGCATTGATGGCCTTGATCAGGTCCTCCTTCTTCCAGCCCTCTGCCAGCCGCTCCTGGTACATCCGCCGGGCTTCGATGTCTTCTACCTCGTCGATAGCCGAAACCGGGCAGTTGGTCATCCCGATTTCCTCACCTTGGTAGATGTACGGGGTTCCCCGCAAGCCATGCAGGAGAAGGGCCAGCATCTTAGCGCTGTGCTCGCGGTACTGCTGGTCATTGCCGAAGCGGGACACGATCCGGGGCAGGTCGTGGTTGTTCCAAAAGAGGCTGTTCCAGCTGTGGTTAAAGTCCAGCTTCTGCCACTTGGCCAGGACATTCTTCAAGTCGCCGTAGTCAAGGGGCTTGGTGTCCCACTTTTCCTTGCCGGCCTGCTTGTCCAGTTCCGTGAATTCAAACTGGAAGACCATGGACAGTTCTTTTCTGTCCGGGTCGCTGTACAGAGGAGCGTTGTCTAAAGTTGCCCCCCAGGTTTCCCCGACCGTCAAAAAGTCCCGGTCGCCAAAAGTCTCCCGGTGCATTTCCTGCAGGTAGTCGTGCAGCTTAGGGCCGTTAGCGGTAATCTCTTCTTCCGGAACCTTGCCGATCAGCTCGATCACGTCCATCCGGAAGCCCCCGATCCCCTTATCAATCCAGAAGTTCATCAGGTCGTAGACCTTCTGCCTTAGGGCCGGGTTCTTCCAGTTGAGGTCCGGCTGCTCTTTAGCAAAAAGGTGGAGGTAGTACTGGCCAACCTGGCCGTCATATTCCCAGGCGCTGCCGGAAAAAGCCGACTTGAGCTCATTGGCCTTGTCCGCCCAGACATAGTAGTCGTGTTCCGGAGAGGAAGGATTTTTCCGGGCTTCGATAAACCAAGGGTGCTGGTCAGAGGTGTGGTTGACCACCAGGTCCATCACGATCCGGATCCCCCGCTTCTTGGCCTCACTGATTAATTCTTCCATGTCCGCCATGGTCCCATACTGGGGGTCGATGGCTTCGTAGTCGGCGATGTCATAGCCGTTGTCCACGCCTGGTGACTTGTAGACCGGGCAGAGCCAGATGGCGTCGATGCCCAGGTCTTGCAGGTAGTCCAGCCGCTTGATGATCCCCCGCAGGTCGCCGACCCCGTCGCCGTTTGTGTCCTGGAAGGACTTGGGATAGATCTGGTAGATCACGGCCTGCTTCCACCATGGTTCTTGCTTTTCTGCTGTCATTTTATTTCCTCAAACTCTCATCTAAATTCAGCTGAAGCGCTATCATTTTTTTCTACAAGTTTAGTATAGGAAAAACAAGCGCGGATGCAAGCAGTTACCGCTAACCAATTGAACCTCCTACGACTAAAGTCGCAG
>NZ_KV793178.1:0-1090 GCF_001808415.1 Lactobacillus sp. HMSC08B12
TGGCATCACTGTAAAATGACAGCTCAACCCCATTGGACTTCAGGTTAAGAACAAGCCGGTTCTTTCCAGGCCTACTCTTAGGTCTGATTCTGTCCTTTGGCAACTCGAGCTGTACGATTGGATGTTCAGTCATAATATCGTGTTCCTCCATATTCAATTGTTAAGAACAGTATATGACTATTGAACAGAGGTCGATAGATACCGCGCTATTGGGTGCGTACTGACATTCTTATCATGCACTAATGTATCACAAAACCAATAAGCAGGCAGCAAAAAAGGCGGATGCCCTCAATTCTTGAGATCATCTGCCTTTTTCGGGTTTATTTAGTTTTCCTTCTTCTTGCGCTTGAAAGCACCCAGGATGCCGATCCCGCCAAGGATGGAAGCAAGTCCTAAGCCAAAGGCGGCCTTGGAATTGTCTTCACCGGTTTGCGGCAGCTGGTCTTGAGCTTGCGCAGACTCCTTGATGCTGATCGTCTTGGCCGGTTCAGCGGTCTTGACAGCCTTAGGTGCCTTGACAGGAATGGCTGGCTTCTTGGCTGGCGCCTTAGGCGTCTGTGCAGGCACGGCCTTCTTGACTGCCTTGTAGGCAACGGTAATCACCTTGTCGGCGTCGGTTGCCTTGTAGCTTTGCGCCGGCACGATCTTCTTGTCAGGCACAAAGCCCTTAACCTTAGGAGACTTGACAGCCTTGGTGGACTTTGGACCGTCCCAGTCGGTGTAGGACAAAACGGTTCCGTCAACCAGGTCGACCGTGGCGCTTCTGCCGAAGGTCAAGGTTTGGACGTTAGACTTGGCAGCCTGCTTCCCTGAAAGCTCAACGTACTTGATGGTTTGGTGAACCTTCTTGGTAAGATCATCCGTCATGTCGTTGCCGTTTACCGGGTTCTTAGGGTCATTTGGCGTCACGACGCTGGTTCTGTGTGCCAGGTGGACGGCGTAGGCTTGATCGGTCTTGTCATCGTTGTCAAAGACGATTTCCGAGCCGGTCGTGTCATCGCTGACCAGCTTGTAGCCCTTGTTTTCCAGATCCTTGATGGTAGAGATGGTAGAGTAGCCGGAGTGGGCGTTTGATACTCCAGTCAGGGTC
>NZ_KV793179.1:0-1771 GCF_001808415.1 Lactobacillus sp. HMSC08B12
AGATGTCAATCCCTTAACTTAATGACATTGAAAAAGGGCTGATCCTATGTTATCTGCAATCATGATCTTTTATATACATCAGAATTTACAGTATTTGATATCTGCTATGTCCTTCCTGCATACTATCTTGCACATTGAGTATTTTTCAAAAAGCTTGCGCCCCGCTATCATAAAAGCATCAAGAGAATCCGACAAGCAGAAAGGAAATAATAAACATGAAATTACTGATTTTGGCAGCTAACGGTCAAATTGCCCGCATTGTTGAAGAAAGAATTTGACTGAAGACAAGTTCAAGGATGTTGACCTGGTCTTGCTCCTGCACTGGGCCAGCCGCTTGCAAAACTTAAAAGACCGCTACCCAGACCGGGTAACTTTGGTCGGGGCTGTGACATGATCTTCTCAGCTGTCGTTGACCATGACGACGCTGGTAACAACCGCCCAACCAAAAATATCATCGCGGCAGCTGAAGCAAATAAGATCAGCCGGGTGATTGAAACCAGCCTTTTAGGCATCTATGATGAAGTTCCAGGTAAATTCGGCAAGTTGAACCGGGACTTCTGCTTTGGCGGCAACCCAGAAGGCAGCTCTCCAGTCAATGCCGACCAGCTTTTGGAAGATTCCGGTCTTGACTACACTACTCTGCGCCTGCCATGGCTGAACGACCGGCCAGAAGTTAAGTACTCTATCACCCACCGCCATGACACATACGTTGGCGTATCTGGCTCAAGACACAGTATGGCTGACGTCGTCTTGAAGATCGTGGCTGACCCAACTTTTGGCAGCCGGGACAGCCTGGGGATTGCTGACCCAGATACTGACGGTTTGACTCGCCCAGTATATTAAGAAGAATAGGCCTGCTCAACCAGCATAATGCCTTAACTTAATGACATTGTCCGTTCTGGACCACCATTTTTTGCATTACTGCATCCCATACTCGATTACTTTTTCTTCGACTTCCCTAATGACATCTTCAGAAATGTCAGTGACGGCAATGCGATAGACTTGATTCAGACGGGGATTGTAGATACCTAGATACTTGATGCTTTGAAATTCCGGATGAACCGAATGCAGGCCCATCCGCCAGTATATGGGTAATTGCAGGGTGTGCTCTCCTTTTGCACTTTCCTCTTCGACACCTTAAAGTCCCAGAGGGTGTCAGCCGTGGTTAAGTCACCAGCCCCCTTGCTTACCGTGTCTGTATAGCCGCCTTCAAAAGTAAATCCATCCAGCAGCTTTGGGCCATAGACTTCAAGAAAATGCAGTGAGCGTTCAACCATCGTCCTCACGTTTTGAATCGTTGCCTGATCCGGCTTGATCTCGCTAACTGGCTTATAGCCAAGGCCAGCCCGGTAGTAGACATCGAATCTGGTCAGCTTAATGGCATTCGTTATCGAGCGCTCATCCAGTCCTTTCACTTCTGCCAGCAATTTTGCAGCTAAAGCATCTTCTCCAATATTACTTGCTCCCCGCAGCGAAACTTCGAAAGCTTTTTAGACACTTGCCCCCGACATAAAGCGGGTCAGATAGTCGACAGCTAAACCAACCAGTTTTTACCTATAGAAAAAATGTTCTAATTATTAGGAGAAAAAAGTGATAACAATATAATTCCTTGCATATCTCCAGACAAAAAGAAGACCGGAAAGAGAATGGGGTCTCTTTCCGGTCTTGTATATTAAATCACTTACTTAAACTTCCCACTTGCAAACGTGGGCTCATACCTTGAAAATTCAATAGTTTAGCCACGAAGGCAAAGATACTGCATGTACCTTTA
>NZ_KV793180.1:0-31102 GCF_001808415.1 Lactobacillus sp. HMSC08B12
TGTCAATCCCTTAACTTAATGACATTGTCTATATGGGCAGGCCTATTTTTTCTGCCAGATGTTATAATGAAAGCGAGGTGAAACTGATGAAATATAAAGCCGCGATTTTTGACATGGACGGCACAATCTTAGACACGAGCACCGACTTAACAAGTGCATTGAACTACGCGTTTGAACAAACCGGCCACCGGCATGACTTTACCGTTGAAGACATCAAGAACTTCTTTGGCAGCGGGGTCGTGGTGGCGGTCACCCGGGCCCTGGCCTATGAAGCTGGCAGCAGCCGGGAAAGTCTGGTCGCCTTTGGCACCAAGGATGAACAGATCCCAGAAGCCGTTACCCAAGCAGAAGTTAACCGGGTCCTGGAAGTTTTCAAGCCTTATTACGCTGACCATTGCCAGATTAAGACTGGTCCCTTCCCAGGCATCTTGGATTTGATGAAAAATCTCCGGCAAAAAGGCGTCAAGCTGGCTGTCGTTTCCAACAAGCCAAATGAAGCCGTCCAGGTCCTGGTCGAAGAACTTTTCCCGGGCAGCTTCGACTTTGCCTTGGGTGAAAGAAGCGGGATCCGCCGCAAACCAGCTCCGGACATGACTAGTGAGTGCGTCAAGGTCTTGGGCGTGCCAAGAGACAAGTGCGTCTACATCGGCGACTCTGAAATTGACATCCAAACCGCGCGGAATTCTGAAATGGACGAAATCGCGGTAAATTGGGGCTTTAGAAGCGTGCCATTTTTGCAAAAACACGGGGCAACTGTGATCGTGGATACAGCTGAAAAGCTGGAAGAAGCAATCTTAGGTGAATAAGATGGAAATCAAGTTTGAAGAAGAGCAAAAGCGGGCCGCGGTATATGATGACGGCAAGCTGATTGGCCAGTGCGTATATGAAGATAAGGGTGATCACTGGATCATCACAACGACTAAGGTAGATCCAGCCTATGGCGGACAAGGCCTGGGCCGGAAGTTGGTTGATACCGTTGCTTCTGCTGCCCGGGAGAAGAGGGCCAGACTGCGGGCGACTTGTTCTTACGCGGCTAAGGTCTTAACCAAGCCGGGCTATGAGGATTTACGGTAATCGAAAGAGCATCCCCTCCGCGAATTTGCGGGGCAGGGATGCTCTTTTGCTTTAAGATGGTATAATTTTAACTTGAATCCAGATTGAAGGGGAAGAAAGCGTGAATCTTGTCAAAAAAGTCCTAAAATCTAGGCCAGCCATCGCCTTTGCGGCCAGCTTCCTGGTCACCATGCTGATCTTCGCGGCCTTCGGCTACGCGCCATTTGGCCTCAAGTCGGTTGCCGGGGCGGATGCCAATATCCAGTACCTCGATCTCTTTGCTTACTCTTTTCACTCTTCAAGCTGGTCGACAGCTACTGGTCCCGCTACTCTTATCTCGGCATCTTTATCTTGATCTTCATGGCCGGGATCTTCTTCAGCCAGGCGTCAACAAGATCTAGTTAACCTACACAATCCTGAAGCTGAAACTGGGAAGCTTGATCAGCGGGCTTGCCGCTTCGGTTTTGCTCCTAGTGGCTTTTTGGCCAAAAATTAGGCAAAGAAGCAGGAAATGAGCGACTAAACGAAAAAAGGCTGCCAGAAGGCAGTCTTTTAGTGTGTTTACAGATACTTTTGCGCGTCAAGGGCAGCGTTTCTGCCGGAGTAAAAGGCGTAGCCAGCGCAGGTACCAGGCATGTTCGGGCCGTAAGTGTCGCCGGTTAAGCCGCTGGCGTCGTTGCCGGCCGCGTAAAGACCAGGAATTACCTTGCCCTTTTCGTCTTCAACTTCATTGTTGACGTTGACCTTTAAACCGCCCATGGTGCAGAAGGCGCCGATATTCAGCTTGAAGGCGTAGAATGGGCCTTTTTCAACAGCAACCAGGTAGTCAGCATCCTTGCCGAAGTCTTCGTCTTCACCCTTAGCGGCAAAGCCGTTGTAGCGAGAAATGGTTTCAGTCAATTGGTCCTTTGGCAGGCCAGCCTTTTCAGCCAGTTCTTCAATCGTGTCCGCTTTAAAGATGAATGGTTTCTTGTCAGCAACCGCTTGGTCGATTTCAGCGGCCAGCTTGTCCATCTTGTCGCCGCGTTCAACGTAAACGCCCAGACCCATGTAGTTGCCGTCCTTAGCCATCTTTTCAATCACGCCGGTGTCCAAAATGCTGTAGACTTCATTTTGGGTGTAGAGAGCATTGCCAGCGTAGCTGAAGTTGTAAATGACGGATTCGTCAACGAAGCGTTCACCATCTTCATTGACCCAGAGAAGGGGTTGCTGGCCGGCAGCGACGTTCATCTGGCTGGACATCATCTTGAAGTAAGGCTGATCTGGGTCATCCAAGTAGCCGCCAAAGAGCATGGCCATGCCGGTGCCGTACTTGCGTCCCCCAACGCTCCAGCCCAGGCGAAGGCCGTCACCAGTACCCTTGCCGCTTGAAACAGGGATCATCCGGCTCAAGTCGTAGTCAGTTCCTTCGGCCATCATTTCCTTGTTGTTGAGGTAACCGCCAGCTGCCAGAACGACAACCTTGGTCGTAACGTCTTCAGTAGTACCGTCAGCTTCATTTCTAAGCGTGATGGTCTTGCTGCCGTCTTCGTTCAGCTTCAAGGCAACAGCCGCGGTAGAAGTTAAAAGTTCCCCGCCCAGCTTGAGGAATTTCGGTTCCAGAGCCTTGTGGATGGCGCCGTAGCCGAAGCCTTCGTAGATGTGCCAAGTTGCTTCCCCGGCCCCCATGGCTTGCACGCGTTCAAAAACAACGCCTTCGTTGGCCAGCCATTGAACGTTTTCTGCGCTGGTGTCAACGTACTTGCGCCAGATTCTGGAGTCAGCCTCGTACTTAGAATATTCGACTTCTTCCTTCAAAACGTCAGTACCGGAGACTTCGATCCCTTTTTCCTTTTGCAGGTAGGAGCCAACGGCGAAGATCCCTTCACTGTAGTTGGCGCTACCGCCGGTAGTGCGGCCTTTTTCCAATAAGAGGACGCTGGCGCCGTTTTCCTGGGCAGTCAAGGCAGCGGCTTGACCTGCCGCACCCGAACCAACAACTACTACATCATACTTGTCTTTAGCTGCAATTGTCATTATTTTCTCCTTACAAAAACTACTTAAGATTACTTACACTTGAAACTATAAGGGATTTAGGGTTAGAGTAATAGAGAGTAAACGGTTGCACAGGCGAAGCAGATAGTTCGGGCAGATTTTAGAAAAGGTGAGACGATGGATTTTGAAAAGCTGAAGATGTTCTGCAAGGTAGTTGAAGAGGGCAGCTTTCAGAAGGCGGCGGAGAGTGAGTTTGTCTCGCAAAGGGCGGTATCGCAGATGATGAAGAAGCTGGAGGATGAGCTGGGGCTGAAGCTCTTTGACCGAGAGAAGAACAAGATTTTTGTCACCCCGGTAGGCCGGGACTTTTACATATATGTCAGGAATATGCTGCAGAAGTTTAGCGTGAACGTTAGTGCTTTGCGCTACGAGTCAACGACCAAGCAACGGCTGATTTGCGGCTATTTTTCGCCATTTGACGGGGCCTTGCTGCGGGAGAAGCTGTACGGCTTCTTAGATAAAAAGATGCAGCTGAGCATAGTGCATGAAAGTATCGATCACTTGCTGAGCGATATAGCCAATGGCCTGGTGGTTACTGAGCCGGATTTAGCCAGTGCAGACGTGTATGAAAATGAAATGATCATGGGCGTCAGCGATTTGAATCCGCTTAGCAAGCTGGAGGAATTTCCCCTTACGGAGATTGGCAACCTGCCGGTTTTGTATTATATGCCGGAGGAGAATTCGAATTACCTGCGGCAGGCTTTTTTGTCGACCTTGCCAGAGGAATGTCAAGCCAGCTGCGCGCATATTTCCAACATTGAGCAGATGCAGATGCTGGTTTCCTTGAACAAGGCGGTGGCTTTTTATCCTAAGGGATTATTTGAGTATGTGCTGACGGACAGGGAGCATATAAGATATTTACCATTGGCGGGGATGCAGGAGAGGAGCCGGTACAAGATCAAGGTCATTTATAATCCGCATAGCGACAAGCTTTCACTGATTAAGAAGCTGCTTGCCAGCTTTGAGTAATCGTGGGGTAAAAGCTATTTGACAAATATAGCGTTTAGGGCAAAAATTAAAGTGTGTAATGATCTAATAATATGTGAGAGGACAAAATTATGGGTAAAAAGCTGAAAGCCATCAGTAAGGTTTCTGTTGCCCTGGCTCTTTTGGGCGCTGCTGTACCTACAGTAGAAGCTGCTCCAACTGCCATGGCTGCAAAGAAGGCTACCAAGAAGGCTAAGAAGTCTACAAAGAAGAGTACTAAAAAGGCAAAGAAGGCCAAAAAGAGTACCAAAAAGAAGGCAACTAAGAAAGTAGCTAAGAAGAAAGCTTCTAAGAAGCCGGTGAAGAAGGTTGCTAAAAAGAAGGCAGTAAAGAAGACAAACGCGCAAAAATACACGCCAAAGGCTAAGAGCGTAACTGTCAAGGCTGGCAGCAAGCTTTCAGCCAAGAGTATCATCACTAACGCCAGCAAGTTGCCAGCTAAGGCTAAGTATGCTTTTTCACCAAAGCCAAACTTGAAGAAGGCTGGCACTTATACGGTCAGCGTGATCGTGACTTATCCTGACAAGTCAAAAGACAAGGTCAAGAATGTCAAGATCAAGGCAACCGCGAAGAAGGCGGCTTATAATCCAGCTAAGGCTACTTATGAAAAGTACAAGAAGCAAGCTGCAGAGCTTGGTTCATTAGAAGCTGCGCAAAACGACTTGAGCCAAAAGAAGGCGGCTTTAGATAGTGCCAACCAGGCTTATATGGATGCTGTAACTAGCTACAATAACAAGGTTTCCGCTACTAAAGCAAGTTATGATGAGGCTTCAAGTGCCTATGATGCAGCTGGCTATGATTTTATTATGAGCAAGGCAACGGCTAATTTTTACCAAGACTCAAAAGCTGGCATGGCAAACGTTGCTGTATTGGCCGGCTACGTTAATGGACTGGATGATTCAGTTAAGAGTTTTCTGTCGACAAGCAATTTAAAGAAAGATGTTACTTTGATCAAAGAGCTGAACAGTCTCCGAGCATTGGACAACAATTTTTCCAATCATAATGCTCTAGGGGTCGACTATGATCTCATGATCTATGCAAGCATCTCTGGTTTTATCTCAGATAGCACGATGAATCATACATATTTTAGGAACGCTCCTACTGAAGTGTATGCTTCCCGTGCTGAGAATTTGGCTTGGGGCTACAGTGATCCATTAACTGGTTGGTACACTGAAGAAAAGGCGATTTATGATGCTCACGGCAGTGGTGTGACTGGTCACTATACGAACTGCATGGGCGATTATGAGTATGTTGGTTTGGTTCTTGATCAAAGTACGGGAACAAGTGCGGCAGATTTTGGCAGAGGAAAGATTTTAACTAGCGAATCGGGGACGCAAGTGAGTGTTGAGGAATTTGAAGCTGCTCTCAATAGTTATGTTGCTTCTTATGAGTCGACTATGAACACGGCAAAGGCTGCTTATGAACAAATCAAGGCTGATAAGTCAGAGGTCAATGTTGCGCAAGGAAATGTAACCAGCAGTAAAAAGACCTATGATGCGGCTAATGCTAAGGTAAAAAAGCTCAAGGCAGTCAACCAGCAATTAGCAAAGGCTTATACGGCTTATCAGAAGTCTTTAAAAGTCGCACACAAGAAGAAATAATAGTGGTGTAATGAGTGTAGCAAATTAGTTAAGCTTGTTAAAGTATGATCCCGATATGTATACCCGGGATCATACTTTTTGTTTTTTCTAGATATTTTCTGAATTGGCTATAATTGGCGCTGTGATAAGCTTTAATGGCTAATAAAATCGTCCGAAATAAACAGATGATCGTTTTGCAAAAAACTAATTTGATAAATACAGCATTTAGGACAAAAAGTGAGGTGTGTAATGATCTAATAATATGTGAGAGGACAAAATTATACAGTTTTCAAGTTTCTTTTTAGCTAAGGCTTCTACATTACCTAAGGGTACTGTATATACTTCCATGGTTCTTTGAGATCTAGATATACATTGGATCCAGGGAAATATGAAGACTACTTGACTATTAAGTTCCCAGACGGTGGTCGCTACGACACCGACAACTTCATTGTCAATGTCAAATAAGCCCAATAATCCAGTCCACTTTCGGACTGGATTATTTTTGTCCCTCGAATTCTAGCTCATCACATTTCCTCACCAAATCGGGTAAAATAGTCTTAGACGCAATAACGTATTTTACAAAAAGGGGGAGCATGACCATGCAAAAATCAGCAATCACTAAACTCAAGAAAATCGGCCTGTCAGAAGAGTCGATAGATTTCCTTCTCCAGTTCTATACCGGCGCGGTTAATGCATACGGGATCATCTCCCTTGAAGACCTGTACGGTTTGTACAAAGACATCAAAAGGCAGAACCATGACTACCCGGAAATCACATTTGACCAATTCCTCACTTTCGGCGAAGTCACAGGCAGTAAATTGCTTGAGCATTACGCTATTTTCAGTCCAGAAATCATAAACAAGTACTTCAATGATTCTGGCATCCCCTTAACCAGCCCACTATTGGTTCATGAAAGTGTCGCCTGGAAAGAAGACAGTATTCATGAAATCTGGTACCTCTACATGGACCTCTGCGAATTCAGCAGCAAGTTCTACTTAACTCCTGATGACCTCCGCGACTTTGCCGAGCACCAAGAAACAGCCGACGACCGGGCTTTCCAAAAAATTCTGGCAGAGCTGAAGGCCTTTGGCAAACCGCTTGATCAGGTGGAAAGTCAGATCTATCCAAACGACACTGGCATAAACGAAATCACCAAGTTAGTGACCTATGCCTACCAAACCAGCCCAGGTAATTTGGAGGCAGCTTCTGAAGAATTTGAAAATCTCTCCCTATTCTACCGCCTTGACTACGGCAAGCACACATTCCAAGAAATCTGCACCTTGATGAAGCGGGCACTTTACGACCTCCCTTGCTGGGGCCTTGGCGGCTATACATATGGAAAGATGATGGGGATCCCTAAGGAAGACATCACAGAGAATGATTTTTTCGACGATTCTTTTTATAAAGATGATAACGACCTTTTCGATTTAGATGAAGACGATGTCTTAACTGATCACCTTCAGCAACTTGGCCAGGCGCTTTTAGACTTAGCTAGTGATACCCACCCACACGCCGCAATGCGCAAAAAAGCCAGCTACCCAAAGCGCCTGCTCGACAAGACCATGAAGAAGCGGTATGCAGATGCCGGCTTTGATACCGATAAGCTGGACTTCTTGCACAAATTCTTCCAAGCAGCCGTCAACCTCTACGGTGTAATAGAACTCGTTGACCTCGCTCAGATTTACGAAGATATTAAAGACAAAAATCATTACCCTGACATCAGCGACGATGAATTCATCGATTTTGCTGAACTGGTTCGCCGGGAAAAAGTGCCTTACTATGTTTTTGAACAGCATGAGCTTTTTAAAAACGGGATCGACTTAGAATTTGAACGGATACTTGTGGATGCAGACCTGCTGGGTCCAGATGGCTTAAAATCACTGGAAGGCGTCTACAATGTCTACTTTAGCGAGTACGCGAATGTATACTGGGAGCCGGAAGATATGCTGGCTTATACCGGTCACCAGCAGGAGAAGGAAGAGCTGGACATGCTAGCCTACTTTACCCAATTAGGGAGCAGGGATGCCAAGATTGTCAGCCTGGAAAGCAAAGACTTGGCCAGAAAGATCGTTGACCACTTCCTCTGGACTAGCAAGAGTGGCTTCCAGGAAGCTGACCCAATTCCTAAAGAGGAGTTCCGCCAGCTGCTGGCTAATGGCGGCAAAACGCTTAACAAAGAAATTGAAGATAATGTTTTAGAACTGATCCGCAACTATGACAAGAACCGGCACGTCTATGTCCTTAAGGGCTGGACGACTGATGAATGGAATTCCAATCTAGACATCCATGGTGAGCAAGTACAAAGAGCCAAAGCCATGCAGGCCATTTTAGACATGATCAAAAAGAGCAAAGATCCAGAATAAGCTTGCTCCAGTCCTGGCTACCTGACTCCAAGGTAGTCAAGGGCTTCAACACGACTTTTGCCGCAACTCTGCAAAGCGGAAAAATTGGCGACCTGCCAACCACGGTTCTTCTGGCTAGCGATGACCAGGAAGCGAAGGTGACCATCAAGGGAGAGCCCTTTGCGGGTATTTGACGCCGGCGCCTTGAAGCGGGCAAGAGAACTGGAAGCAACTGGTTTCCTGCAAATGACCCTGGTGGCTAGCGAACAAATCGCCTGGACTGCGGCTTCGGCATCGTTGAATAAATGAAACTGCTTAGCTGATTTTGTCAATTTTTCCTCAAAAAATAAAATACCCGCTGACTTGTTTTTAGCAAGCTGGCGGGTATTTTTTAGTCCAGGCCCCAGGCATGGATGAGCAGGTTTAAGATTACAGTCAAAATAACAAGGAGAATCAAGCTGATCGAGTAGACCTTCGTGCTAGTCTTGCTGCCGGACCAGAAATCCTTGAAGCTGATCTTCTCGTCAGTGATGAAATAGTCAGTGAAGATAATGCTGATGCCAATTAAAAGATCCATGGCCATGGTAGAAAAGGTGAGCAGCAAGGATGGCTCAAAGTCCGCTGAAAAGTAACTGGCAATTGTAAGAAACAGATAGATTGCGTTTGGAATTAACATGAAAGTGTTGGTCCAATACATAAAGCGCCGGCGTTTTGGCCAGAATTGGTCAATATCTGTTCCGCCGGTCAAAAGCTTTCGGGTATTGGCCAGTAAGGCCAGGCAGGTGATGGCTAAAAGCAGGCCGATGATGGAAATAATAGTAAAAACAATATGCATATTTAACTCCTCATATTATTAACAGAATTTCTGAATTATCGAAAAATCAGTCAGCTGGCTTAACTGCCTTCTTGTGCAGGTAGTAAAGCCCGGCTAAGTCGGCCAGGGCCCAGCCGATTGGGATGCTGGCCCAAATTCCGATATAGCCGATTGACGGAACCACGGACAAGAGGTAGGCCAAAAGAACCCGGGTACATAAGGAAAAGATCGTCAAAACAACAGAGATCATTGGCTCATCAATTGCCCGGAAGTAGCCATAGAACATAAATAAGAAACCAATCAAGGCATAGAAGCTGCCTTCGATCCGCAAGTAGCCAATACCGATCTGAATTACTTCCGGGTCACTGCTAAAGAGGGCCAGCAAGGGCTTGGCCCAAAAGACAACCAGACTGCTGATGACCAGGCAGAAGGCCAGAATCCACCAGCTGGCCTGCCGGTTTCCTTGCTTGATCCGGTCTGCCTGCTGGGCACCATAGTTTTGCGCGACGAAGGTGAAATAGGCATTGCCAAAATCCTGGACAGGCGAGTAAGCCAGGGTATCGATCTTAACGGCTGAGCTAAATGCAGCCATGACATTAACGCCAAAAGAATTAATCCGGCCCTGCACCATGAGGATGCCCATGCCCATGCCCAGGTTCATGATCGATTGCTGCAGGGCTGTCAAGCCGGCTAAAGATAGGATGCTCTTACTGATAGCTTGGTCGTAGACCATGGCCGTTTTTTTAAAACAGAGCTGGGGAAAATGCCGCCAGGCATAGATGGTTAAACATAGGCCAGCAAAGTACTGGGAAATGACGGTGGCTAAGGCTGAGACAAAAAGGCTCCGCAGCCCATGCTGAGACCAAGAATGATGGAGGTCAGAAAGATCATTAAGGTATAGGCTGAGCCGACAGCAGCTAAGGCATTTTTACCAATAAAGCGGCCAACGACCAAAGTGTCTGTTAAGTTGTAACACTGCTGGAGAACGTTGCCGGCCATCAGGGGCAGGGCAAATTTGACCAGACCAAGGCTGATGCGGCCAGAGGTCAGATCAATGGTAGATTTGTTTTTGGACATGGATTACTCTCAGATTACTTTTTCGACAAAAAATCCCTGCTATAGCAGGGAGGGCAATTAAGGAGACGGGAAGAAATTGATCAGGCCGGCAAAGGCAGTGATCACGACAACTGCGATGAGCCAAAACTGCTGCCTCTTCTTCAGACTCTTGAAATAGGCCCACAGGCTCTTGTATCTGGCATCTGTTAAGAAGTCATCGCAGAAGATGACGAATTCCAGCAATAGATTGCCGGCAAAAAGGAGGAGGGCGGTCAAGGCAGTGGCGGAAAAAGCTGAGCTCCAGTAGTTCCACAAGTAGACCATGTTGAGCAGAATTTGGATTGCAAAGGCAGAAAGGGTTAGCTTGGAGAAATTGTCGTAAGGTGCAGCTGCTTCTTTGCTGCCAGTAGCCAATTTCTTTCTGGCTTTCAGCAAAATGACCAGGTCGACCAACAATATAGCCAAACTGCCCCCAACTAAAAGAAAAAATACTGTAGTCATAGTTTCCTCCAGAGTGTGTAAAATTACTATATGAATTATAGCATTTATCAGCTGGTAAAAAGTACTGGCCGCATACTCCTAGAAAGGAAATAACTGGTCAAGTTCCGCGAAAGTCGGGTAGGGCGGCAGGCCGGTTAATTTGGCGGAGATGAAGGGGACAAACAGAGAAGAAACATAGATGACAAGCCAAGTCTGGTCTGACTTGTCAAAATAGCTCCAATAATCTTTGATAGTAAAAGATTCTGCTTCGTCATCAAAAAGATTTGTGTACAAGCGGGCATCGAATAAGATCAGCAACTCAAAAATTGATAAGATAAATTGCGTCTGGGTGTTGAATTCAAAATAGCTGTAGGTCAAATTGATGAGAGTGATCAATTCAGCCGCGATCATCAGCAAGCTGAGCTCCAGCTGGATCAGGAGCAGGCATAGCTCAGTGATTAAAGCAGGGATGCTGTCGCCCACCAGGCCATTTCTCCAAGCTTGCGGCAGGGTAAGCAGCTTGCTGATAGTGCCGGCCGTTTGGGCGCCACCAATAACGAAATAGAAATGACTGCTTTTCTGGAAAGCTTGAAGAAGCTGGAACAGTTGGGTCTGACCCAGCAGCCTTTGCTGTTTGTCTTGAACTCCCAGTACGTTATCAAGTCGGTTAGCGACACAAAAGATGGCCCAGCCTGGATGAAGAGCTGGAAAAAGCGGGACTGGAAGACGGCTAACGGAAAGCCGGTAGTCAACCAGGAACTCTGGCAGGACATTGACCGGGAGCTGGCCAAGTTAGATAGCTCCAAGCTGAAATTTGCATGGTTAAGAAGCACTGTCAGTGATGCTGGCAGCGACTTTGTTGACAGCTTGCTGATAAAGCGCATGGATGAATGATATGCTATAATCCAATATATTAATGCAAATTTAAGGAGGAACACATGAGCCTATTTCAAGCAAATGACATTAACGCCGGCGTTGAAGAATACCAGAAAACGCCGCGGGCTAAACTGATCGACGTCAGAGAAGAGGATGAGTATGCAGCAGGGCACATCCCGGCCAGCATCAACATCCCCTTGAGCAAGATCGAGTCCGCCCAAGGCGAGATCACAGACCTCGATACCCCGCTCTTTGTCTATTGCCGCAGCGGTAACCGGAGCGGCCAAGCAGTTGCCTGGCTTAAGCAGGCAGGCTACAGGAAAGTCCAAAACATTGGCGGGATTGCCAACTATAGCGGTAAGACTGAATAAAGTACTGATCAAGTATCAAAAAATTAGATAAGAAAAGGACACCCATCACTATTCGTGACAGGTGTCCTTTTTGCATGTTTCTCTTATTCAAAAGCCATCTGGCTGGTGTAGAGCTTGTAGTAGAAGCCGCGCTTCTTGATCAAGTCGGCGTGCGGTCCTTCTTCAATGACTTGGCCGTCCTTTAATACGACAATCTTGTCTGAGTTCAAAATCGTCTTCAAACGGTGGGCGATCACGAAGCTGGTCCGGCCAGCAATCACGTTGTCCATGGCCTTTTGGATCTTTTCTTCCGTAACCGTGTCGACGTTGCTGGTTGCTTCATCCAGGATCAAGAAGGCCGGGTCGACCAGAATGGTTCTGGCAATTGACAAAAGCTGCTTTTGCCCGGTAGAGAAATTGGCCTGGCCATTCTCAATCGGCGTGTCATATTGCTCTGGCAGGGTCATGACAAAGTCGTGCAGCTGAGCTTCCTTAGCTGCGGCAATAACTTCATCCATTGAAGCTTCCGGCTTGCCATAGCGGATGTTGTCAGCTACTGTTCCAGAGAAGAGGACTGAGTCTTGCAAAACGATGCCGACGTTCTGGCGCAGATTCTCCAGCTGCAGGTCCCGGACGTCGACTCCGTCAAAAGTAACTGCCCCGCTGTTTACGTCATAGAAACGGTTGATCAAGTTCATTATCGTCGTCTTACCAGACCCGGTCGGGCCAACAACAGCGACCGACTGCCCCTTAGGCACCTCAATTGATACCCCGTGCAGGATTTCCTTGTCTGGAGTGTAGCCAAAGTGCACATCTTCCAGGCGGACAGCGTCATTTACGCCTGAGATAGTCTTGCCATCTGGCACCGTGTTTTCTTCTTCCTGCTCTTCAACCGTCTCAAGCCGTCTGGCACCGGTCAAGGCGAGCTGCAGCATGGAGTAGATGGAAGTTACTTGAGTCAGCGGCTGGAAGTAAGTCCAGGAATATTCTGTGAAAGTCACGATCAAGCCCAGACCAGCCGCCTGGCTGACTTGCTTGGTCATAATCATGTAAGCGCCAGTGGCGATCACGATCGCGAAGTTCAAGAGGGAGAAGCCGGTAACTAAGGGGTTAAGGATACCAGAGTAGAATTGCCCCTTAAACATGGCTTCCCGCACCTTGGCGTTTTCCTTTTTAAAACCGGCAACTGACTGGTCCCTGAGGCCCTGGGTGATGATCACGTTTTCCCCGTTGAGCTGTTCGTTGATGTAGGCATTAAGCTCACCAACCCGGTCTTGCTGATTGTCCAGGTAGACGCGGGCTTTTTTCATAATGATCCAGCTTAAGAGCAAGATCAAAGGAGTAGTAGCTACAACACTAAGGGCCAGCTTCCAGTTGATGACAAACATAACGATGATCGTGCCGACAAAAAGGAGGGACTGGGAGATGATTTCAAAAAAGGCGTTGTTTAAAGCATTGAAGATGTTGTCCAGGTCACTGTTGAACAAGGACAAGATCTGCCCGTCCTGGTGGGTATCGAAGTAACGGATGGTCATCCGCTGCAGCTTGCCGAAAAGTCCCTTGCGCATGTCGTTGTTGGCGTTAGCGTTAAAGCGGGTCATCATCATCCAGGCAATGTAGGTGGCCACGGAGTTAAAGGCATAAAAGCCGGCCATCCAGGCTAAGGCCTGGTAGAAGACGCCAAGACTGCCGTGCCCCTTAACAAAAGCCGACAAGTTCGTAACCGCCTGCCCCAAAAGGGAGGGAGCGATGACCTGGGCGATGGTCGCGATCAGATAGAAGGCAATTGAAATTAAGATCGGCTTTTTGTAGTTTTTCAGATATTTCGTCAAATAAGTAAGCGACTTTTGCTTGTCTGACATTAAAGTTCCTCCTTTCTTTCCTTGGCTTTCTGGGTTTTATAGATTTCCTGGTAAACCGGGGAAGTTTTGAGCAGTTCCTCGTGGGTGCCTTCAGCAACCAGGCGGCCGTTATCGAGGACCAGGATCTTGTCCGCGTGCATGACAGAAACGATCTTTTCCGCGATCATGATCGTGGTCGTGTCAGGCAGCTGCTTTTCCAGGGCTTCCTGGACCAGCTTTTCGCTTTCTGCGTCCAGGGCGGAAGTTGAGTCATCCAGAATCAAAATCGGGCTGCCGGCGATGATCCCCCGGGCAATAGACAGACGCTGCTTTTGCCCGCCGGATAAGTTGGCACTTCTTTCTTCAACTTCATGGTCAAAAGTTTCATCGTAGCGCTGGATGAATTCGCTGGCCTGGGCCATTTGCGCTGCCCGTTCAAGTTCATATGAAGTAGCATCCTTTTTCCCTTGGCGGAGGTTGTCGGCAATGGTTCCTGAGAAGAGAACAGCCTTTTGCAGAACATAGGAAACCGTCTTTCTGAGGGCCTTCTCATTAACCTGGCGGAGGTCGCTGCCGCCGATCTTGATCTTCCCAGTTGTTGGGTCATAGAGGCGGGCGATCAGCTGGGCCAGGGTCGACTTGCCCGACCCGGTTGCCCCGACGATACCGACCATTTGGCCTGGTGCAACAGCAAAGGAGATGTGCTTTAAGACGGGCTGCTGGCCATCTGGGTAGGTGAAGGAGACGTCATCAAATTCAATTGAACCGCCCAAGGCGTCTTCCGGGGCTTTTTCATTGAAGACAACGTCTGGCTGGGTGTCCATGATTTCCTGGATCCGCCGTAAGGAGACGTTACCCCGGGAAATCTGCATGACGGCCATGCCGACCAGCAGGATGGCAAAGAGCATGGTCAAAACATAGTTGACGTATGGAGTGATGACGGAAACGTCTTGGGGATGCTGGAGAATGCTGGTCCCGATCAAGTAGACCACTAAGCTGATGACCAGGTAGGAGATCAATTGGGCACCAGGCAGGATGGTGGAGAACCAGTAGCCGACCTTGATGTTGACTTCGTTTAATTCGTCAGAATCCTTGTTTAATTTGGCAATTTCCTGGGGACTTTGGTTGAAGGATTTTACCACCCGGACCCCTTGCAAAAATTCCCCGGTCCGGCCGGAGATTTTGTCCATGTACATTTGGAACTTGTCGAACATGGTGGTAATTTGCTTGACTGCCACAACGCCCAGACCCATGATCAAGGCCAGGAGGACGACAACCGCCCACCAGTAGCGGGGGATGGTGACGATGGCCATGATGATTGACCCGATGAGGATCAAAGGCATCCGGATCAGCTGCATGAAGATGGTCATGATCATGTTCATGATTTGCTGCATGTCGTTGATCAAGCGGACACTAAGCGATTCAGAGGAGAATTGCTGCACATTGGCCAGAGAGAAAGTCTGGATCTTGGCATAGGTGTCTTCTCTGAGGTCGCTGACCACGCCCTGGGTGATCCGGGAGGCGTAGTAAACGTTGAGGACCCCGGTAATAATGGATAAAAGGCCCAGGCCGATCAAAATCGCGGTGTCCCGGATGACGGCCTGCTGCTGGTCAGCCAGTAGTTCATTTTGCACCTGCTGGAGCAGGCGGGGCTGGTAGAGGGTGGCAAAAGCTGAAAAGACGATGGTGATCAAAGTCAGGAAAACGTCTTTTTTATATCGCTTGAAGTAAGGCAAGAGAATTTTCATTATTTCTGTTTTTCCTCCTTTAAGTTAGCTATTTCCTTGCTGAGGAGATCAGACCACTCATCCAGAATCTGGCAGGCCAAAGCAGCCCGGTCAAAGCCCAGCTTGTCGATCACCTTTTTCTCGATAGCCAGGATTTCACCTTCTTTTTCCCGGGCATAGGCAAGCCCGGACTCAGTCAAGGCGCAGTACTTGACCCGCTTGTCCTGGTCAGCAGAGCTGATTTCCAGGTAGCCGAGCTCAGCTAGATTGTGGATCCCCTTGCTGATGGATTGCTTGGGGATGCCGCTTCTATAGACGAGCTCTTTTTGTGACAGGCGGGGGTGGGTGAAGAGCTCATATAGAATGATGCTCTCGTACTGGGTGATTCCCATGAGCTTGTCATATTGCTCATACGCGTAAGTCGCCCGGACGCTGGCCAGGGTTACTGATTCTGAAATGCTTTCGTGTTTTTTTAAGTTCATAAAAAGTCTCCTTGTGGACAATACCTAAGATTTTAGTCTCTGTGTAGACTAATGTCAAGAAAAAGGCTGAAAAAATTAAAGTAATTTCTATCCTTGTCAGGCAAACAATAAAAATGCGATAATATTCTTGATATAGGCGCTTACGCTGTCTATGTGTTTGTAAGGTAGAAAGTAAGGAGAAAATAATGAAGATTGTATTGCTTGAGCCACTGGGCATTAGCCAGGAGAGTTTAGACAAGCTGGCGGAAAAATTGACCAAACAGGGGCATGAATTTACGGCTTACGACAGCTTTTCAACGGATACTGAAGAATTGAAGAAGCGGAGCGAGGGCGCGGACGCCTTGATTATCGCCAACCACCCCTTGCCTGGTGAAGTGATCCGGGCAGATAAGAATTTGAAGTTCATCTCAGTTGCCTTTGTCGGGATTGACCATGTTGACCTGGAAGCCTGCAAGGAGAAAAAGATCAAGATCTCCAACACTGGTGGCTATTGCAACGACGCGGTGGCGGAATTGGCCATCGGTTTGACTTTGGACTGCCTCAGAAATATCAGTGCCGGCAATGAGGCTGTGCAAGCTGGTGAGGGCAAGGGCAGACTCCAGGGACATGAACTGGCAGGCAAAACTGTTGGGATTGTTGGTACTGGAGCGATTGGCTGCCGGACAGCAGAGATTTTTAAAGCCTTTGGCTGCAAGCTGATCGGCTATAGCCGTAGTCAAAAGGCGGCCGCCCTTGACCTGGGCCTGGAATACAAGTCACTGGATGAAGTGATGGGGGAGGCAGATATTGTTTCCATTCATACGCCGCTGACTCCGGAAACTAAGGGCTTGATCGGTAAAAAAGAGATCGGAGAGATGAAGGAAGGGGCCATTCTGATCAACACGGCCAGAGGTCCGGTCGTAGATACTGAAGCGTTGGCTGCAGCATTAAAAGAAGGACGGATTAAGGCAGGGCTTGATGTGTTTGACCAGGATCCGCCACTGCCAGCTGATTATCCACTCATCGGAGTTCCGAATTTGGTTTGCAGCCCGCATGTCGGTTTTGATACGAAAGAATCAATTGACAGAAGAGCGGAAATGGCTTTTGAAAACGTGACTGCCTGGCTAAACGGCCAGCAGATCCGGACCATGCTGTAAGATAAATAGATAGATAAAGCGGCCAGTAGCTGGGAAAGATCCAGTTGCTGGCCGTTTTTTCGTATTATTCGCGTCTTGCCGCATCTTGTTACAGTTTTTTTACAAAAAGTTAGTCTACATGTATGCGCTAACAAAGAATGCTGTTTCCAATTCGCATCGTGATTTAGCGCCATATTTAGTTATGGGCGGGTATTACAGCTCAAAGACCGACTTTATCAGGCAGCAGATTAAATGGTTTGATGACTATCATAATCCAGTTATTACTGACAATTATGGCAATATTTCACGATTTGCCTTTAGGGATCCTGATTTAATTGATCGGCAATTGCAGGAAATCAGCGTATATCGCTCTATGACGCAATTGCCATGTTCGGCATCGTCTTGATCATCTACTTTGGCGGCCGCAATGTCCTCCACATCGGCTGGAAGGCCTGGGACCTGGCCAGCTTCACGACTTTCTTAGCCTGCTTTACCAAACTCGCCACCAAAGTCTCCCACGCTGCCAAACTGTTTAACGCTGTCCAAAAAGCCCAAGTCTCCTGGGTCCAGATCAGACCGCTAATGAGCGATCCGATCTATGACCATTACCAAAAGGAAGAGAAAGTAATAAACGACCTCACTTTTGACCATGTGGCGACTTTTTACCACGGCTACCCGGAAACCGCGGTCAAGGACATCAATTTTACCGCCTCCGCTAATGAAATCATCGGTATAACAGGTGAGGTGGCCTGCGGGAAAAGCCTGCAGGGCCATGCCATCTTGCTGATGACCCACTGGGTTGACTGCTTCAGCCAGCTGGACCAGATCATCTATATCCATGACCACCAGGTTTCTGTTGGCAAGCATGACGAACTGCTGAAAAAGAATGCCGGCTATGCCAAGTTGATTGAAGGGGGGTAGCAACATGCGTAATATCGCTAAAAAGGTCATTCATGACCATCCCAAGAGCTTCATCTCTATGGTCCTGCTCATCATCCTAAGCATCATCACTTCGCTTTTGCCGCCCCTGGCTCTGGAGCAGATCGTCAACCACTTGACTGATCAAAAGGAAGTTTCCCTGCTTTTTGCCCTGGCCTACCTAGGCTTGATCGTTTTGTCTGACCTTTTTGCCTCAGCCCAGAATATATCCATTACGATTTTTGGCCAAAAATTGACCCACGGCATGCGGCTCGCCTTGGTGCAAAAGCTGAACACCATCACGACAGGCTACTTGACCAATCACGAGAGCGGGGCAATCGCCTCAGTCTTTGTCAACGACGCCGACATCATCAACATGCCCTTGATCTTGGTCATGACCCGGCATTTCCAGAAGGCCTCCCTGGCTTCCCAGAAGCAAAACCGGGCCGCCATCGCCAAGGTCAACCACCATATCCCCGAAACTCTCCGGGTTCTCTCTATGATCCATATCTTTGAAAAAGAAGACTACATGGAAGACAAGTATGACCAATATATCGAAGAATCCTACCGGGCTCAGAACAAGTCCAACTGGCTGGACAGCGTCTATTCACCAATCATCCTGACCATCGAAGCCGTCGTTATCGGCCTACTGATGATCGGGGCCGCCCAAGGGCAGAAGATGCAGACTTTCTTTGGCATCAATGCCGGCAGCGCCGTGGCCTTGATCGCCTATGTCGGGCAGATTTTTACACCGCTGGAATCAATCGGGATGGAAATCCAAAGCATCCAAGACGCAATGGCCGGGATGAGCCGGATCCAGGACTTTTTAAATGAAACAGACAGAAAGCCGGACATCTACCAAGGAGAAGGGGACTACTTTACTTTTGACCATGTCACCTTCGGCTACCTGCCAGACCAGCCGATCTTGAAGGACTACTCCTTTAAAGTCGCCAAAGGCGAGCACGTGACCTTTGTCGGCCGGACCGGGAAGGGGAAGAGCACGATTTTTAAACTCCTCCTGGGCCTCTACCAGCCGCAAAAAGGGAAGATCCTGCTGGATGGCCATTCGCCAGATGCTCATCCCAAGAATCAGCGCCACTTCCTAGCAATTTGCGAGCAAGGGGTTGCCCTGGTCGACGGGACAGTCAAAGACCAGATCACTTTATATGACGACACGATTACTGCTGAGATGATCGATAAGGCTTTAGCCATGGTTGGCCTAACCGATATCGTCAAAAATCTCCCGCAAGGTTTGAACACGCCGGTAAGTGACATCAACCTCTCGCTGCAGCTCTTGATGATCGCCCGCAGCGTTGTCTGTGACCCGCAGATCTTGCTTTTAGACGAAATGACCGCATCCCTGGACAGGGAAACTGAGGCCAAAGTCCTCAAGGCAATCGATGCCGCCAGCAGCGGGCGGACAGTTCTGTCCATCTCCCACCGCCGCGGGGCCCACGATGGCCGGATCATCAAACTGTAACCGGAATATGCTACAATTAGTCAGAAGAAACAGGTAAAGTTTAGACGCGGAGGTGAGGGAATGGCTGATTTTTCCAAGCTAACAGAGCTGAAGAATAAAATTGACACTTACCGGCCACTATCCAAGTATGAGTAGGAGCTGCTGGACGCGGATGTAAAAATTGATCACGTTTGGTCATCAAATGCGATAGAAGGATCAACTCTTACCCGGCATGAGACTGAGGCGATTCTTAAAAAGGGACTGACCATCCACGGGAAAAGCGTTGCTGAAGTATTGGATACGCTTGACTTGAGTGAAGCCTATGACTACATGATGGACTTGGCCAGCCAGGCCCAGACCTTAACCCAGCTGGATATTCGGAATCTGAACAGGCTATCAATGGCGAAAAGCCGGCCAGAAGATGCTGGTGTCTACCGAAGCGTACCGGTCCGGCCGGCTGGAGCGGAAGTCAATCCGTATGCAGACCCTTGGGATATTGCTGTCAAGATGGCAGAATTGGTTGACTGGGCAACCGAGGCGCAAGACAAGTTGCATCCAGTAGACTACGCTGCCCAGCTGCACTGGCGGTTTGTCATCATTCACCCCTTCATTGATGGAAATGGGCGGACGGCAAGATTGCTGATGAACCTGGCATTGACTGAGCACGGTTATCCAGTTGTCAACATTCAGCCAAATAAGGAGAGCCAGCTGCACTACATGGAAGTTTTGGAAGCGTGTGACAGAGACGGCTCGGCTGACAAATTGACTGATCTCATTGCTGATTACGCTGAAGAAGCCTTGCGGAAGAAGTTGAAAATTTTGGAGCTTAGTGCTAAAAATCATACTGACTCCGGCTACATCATCAGCGAAAGGGAACTGGAAGAGTGGCGGAAAAAGCGAGAACAGGCCAAGCTGTCTGACCAATAACAAAAAACCCCCCTGGCAAGCGCCAGGGGGGGTTATTTCGTTTTAAACTTCTGCAATAGCTTCACTGATCGGCGTCTCGCCGCCAGTCATATTGATCACCTTGCCGTAGGCGTTTTCCTTGTCAAGGATTTGGGCCAAAACCGCGGCAACGTCTGGAATCGGGTTGGCGGCAAACTTTTCAGGCTTAAAGTTAACCTTGCCAGTCCCAGCCTTTTCTTCCAAAGTAGCCGGGGACAGGATTGTGTAGTCCAGCTTGCTGTTATTGATCAGCCACTCGTCAGCAAAGTACTTGGCGATATAGTAGTCAGTCAAGCTGGCAAATTCTGCCTTGCCCTGCCACTTGTCCGGGTCGGCCGCGAAAATTGAGCTCAGCTGGATGTAGCGCTTAACGCCGGCCATTTCAGCCGCCTGGATCAACTTCACCGCCCCAAAGGCATCCGTTTGAAGCAAATCCTTGCCTCTAGAACCTGCCAAAAAATAAACCGCGTCCATCCCAGCTAAAAGCTTAGCTAATTCAGAAACGCTGGCATGCAGGTCAAGGCTGAGGGGAGTGACGCCCGGCAATTTGACGATCGCATCCTTGTGCCGGGAACCCGCGTAGACTTGCTGACCTTGATTAACTAATTCTTGAATAACAGCGGCTGCCACCCGGCCGCTTCCTCCGGCGATAAATACCTTCATTTTTTCTCTCCTTCTTTTTACTGGTTACCCGTAGGATAACATGCAGGAGAAAAATCTCCTAACAATTAGTTAGTTAAGAGCCACTTGTTTGCTTTTGCCCAAAAGATTTCTTGATCTGCTTTAAAAAGCGTTCAGCGATTGGAGAAAAGGTTTGATACTTTTTCCAAACCAAGTATAAGTTGGTCTCCAGTTTTGGCGTCAAGGGGCGGAAGACCATCCCGCTTTCTGGGGATGTATCGACCAGCTTGTCAAAAGAAAGCAGGTAGCCCAAATGTTCTTTAGCAAAAACTGAAGCGTTGTAGACCAGGCCAAAAGAGACTTCCAGGAAGACTTCCAGGCAGCGGTCGACTTTTTGTCAGTTCAAGACAATGTTGACCCGGAAAGAATCGGGATCATCGGCATCTGCGGCTGGGGCGGGATTGCCCTGCAGACAGCAGCGATCGACACTAGAATCAAGGCAACAGTAACTTCTACCATGTATGACTTGTCCAGAGTGACGGGCAACGGCTACTTTGACGCGAATGACAATGAAGAACCCCGCCACAAGATGCGAGTGGCCTTGAATAAGCAGAGAACGGCCGACTTCAAGGCTGGCAGTTATGCCAAGGCCGGCGGGGTGGTTGATCCACTGCTAGAAGACGCGCCGAAATTTGTCAAGGATTACTACGCGTATTACAAGACTCCGCGCGGCTATCACAAGCGCAGCCTTAACTCAAACAGCGGCTGGAACGTAACGGCTGCTACATCCTTGCTGAACACGCGCCTGTTCACTTATACCAATGAAATCAGAAACGCGGTCTTGGTGATCCATGGCGACCAGGCCCACTCCTGCTATATGTCAAAGGATGCCTACACCGACATGATTAAGGATAGCAAGTACACCGACAACAAGGAGCTGCTTTTGATCCCGGGGGCAAGCCACACTGACCTTTACGACCAAAAGAACATCATTCCTTTTGCCAAGATGGGAGCCTTCTTTGACAAGTACTTGAAGTAAGCGGGTAGCAGAATGAAGCTGGAAGATTTTTTAGCGCATGTTAACAGCGGGAAAAGAATTGTTGACCCTTCAGAAGAACTGGAATACTGCTCATATTTGACGCAAGAAGCCTTGAAGGTGACGATGGAGCTGAATAATGCTTATCATACGCCGGAAGAGGTACAGGACTTGTTTGCCAAGCTGACTGGCAGCGAGGTCAACTGGAGTCTGGCACTGGTGCCGCCATTTTATACTGATTGCGGGAAAAATATCCATGTTGGCGACGGGGCTTTGATCGGCCACCACGCTATGATCGCCACTTTGAACCACAAGCAAGATCCAGCCAAAAGAGGGGAGCTGCTGTCAGCAGCGGTTCATATCGGCAAGAGGGTTTGGATTGGCGCGAACGTAACTCTTTTGCCAGGCGTCACGATTGGTGATGGAGCAATTATCGCGGCTGGCGCGGTAGTAACAAAGGATATACCGGCCAGAACAATCGCGGCAGGCGTTCCAGCCTGCGTGGTGAAAGAAATAACTGAATAGAGGAGAGCAGTATTCCTATGAAAGGGGGATGTTGCTTTTTATAATGTATATTTTTTAAAAAACATATTGTTTGTACAGAAAAGATGTATAATTGATTTGATCAACAAAAGTTGACTTTGCTGTATAGTAATTGAAGGGGATGAGAAAAATTGTTTACACAGAAGCAAAAGACGATTGTCTATCGGGTTTTGATGGCAATTTACCTAGTTGCTTTGGGACCAAACTATACTTTTGGCTATGCGACGCAAGACAATCCTACTAACCGCTTTTTCTTGATTGCTAATTTGCTGTCGATTGTCGCACTTATTCTGGCAGCTGTTTGGATTGACCGGCCGAAGCTTTTCAAGGTAGTGTTTGTTATGATGGTGATTGTGGCTATCTTGGCAGTAGTTCAGCTTGTCTTTCCAGGACAGTCAGCTTATGCAAGGTACAGCAACGCTTGGGCAATCATTAATATCATCTGGGCTGTGTTAACCGTACTTTACCAAAAGCAACAGCTTCAGATGAAGAAACACGCTTAGTTTAATCTAAACGCCAAAAAGGCATGACTCCGTTAAATCGGAATCATGCCTTATTTTTTAGCGATTTTTTCTAACGATACTCTGTTCTACAGAGATAAAGTGATTCTTGCCATCAACCGTGTGGTCAATCAGGGTGAAGTAAGTCGTGTCCTTACTGTTTTCTGGTACCGCAAGGCGGGCATTGTAGCCAGTAGCAATAAAGTTATCTGCGATATCGTAGATATTCTTCAGCAGCAGCTCTTGCTGTTCATCATCGATACCAGAGAAGGACTCGTCCATCAAGATGATCTTCGGAGCAAGCGGATTGCTCATCTTCTTTTCGTCCAGTTCTAAGACGATCAAAAGTGGTTCAAGGATCGCCCGGCTTCTTTGCCCTTCAGAGAAGGCGTTAAGCTTACGGTCAGTCATCTTTTCCGGGGCGTCACCAGCATGGCGGCGGAAGCTGATGTTAAATCTGTACCATTTCTTGTAGTCAAATTCCTCATAGAAGTGGTCAACCAGTTCATCCCTGGTCATTTCATCGTTATTGTCCTTGATGTAAGTCCAGAAGCGGTCCATCAAGAGGGTAACCGCGTTTTGGCTTTCCGGACTGTCGATAGAAGTGTTCCCAAAAGCAGCCAGGTAGTCCTTTCTGTAGTCAGGAATTTCACTGAAGCTAGTATAGAAGGAGATATGGCTTGTCTGTTCCTTTTCCTTCAAGGACTTGCTGATCTGTTTAGTTAAAGTTGTAGCTTCGGCAGTGGCCTGGCGGATCTTTTGCAGAATCGTCGAGTTGTTAAGGTAGCGGGCCAGTCGCTGAACCTCATCGTCAGCTGAAGCCTGGAATGATTCAAGCTGCTGGCGGATATCGTCATAGAGCTTGCTGAGTTCTAACTCCTGGCCACCGTAGTAGTAGTGAACCACTGCGATTTCATGTAACAAGTTTTGGACTTGAACGAGCAGGTAGTCGCTAAGTTCAATGTCTTCAAATTCCAAACGCTTGCTGTTGTCGACCCGATAGTCTGTTTTATCGTTAATGCTGTTAACGGCACTCATAGCCAAGTTAGCTTTACTTTGGTTGCTTGCCTTGACTTGCTCACTGTTCCAGTCGTTAGGGGATGCATCCTTGACCTTCTCAGTTAAATTCAGTTTTTCCAACAGATCATTTACTGCTGCATACTCATGATCCAAATCTTCATAGGCTGCCTGCTTTTCTGGCAAGCGCTCCTGGTAGGCAGTAAGATGATTGTTTTCTCGCTCCAACTTGAATTCGATTTCGTTAAGTTGCTTTTCAAGCTCCTTGAGCAGTTGGTCCAGTTCTTCCTTTCTAGCCAGCTGCTTTTTAGTTTCCGGGTCATTTCGGATTTCTTCCAGCTGCTTTTCAAGAGTCGCAATCTGAGCTTTAATTTCAGTCAGCCGGTCTTGCTTGTCCTGGACTTGCTTTGTCTTTTCAGATAATTCAGCGTGCGCTTGCTTGATCCGGCTTTCTGCACTAGCCAGCCGGTCCTTTTGCTTAAGCAGGTCATTTTCTTGCATAATCCGCTGGACTTGCTTGTCCTGGTATTTGTCCCAGGCCAGGCGGTAGTCGGCAAATTCCTTGCTCTCAGCTGGCAGGTCTGGGCAGAGCTCGCTAGTAAATTGTTCTTTTTGCCGGTGGAAGTCAGCCAACTGTACTTGCAGCTTTTCTTGCTTCTTTAAGCGTTTGTCTTGTTCAGCAAGGGCATTATTATAAGCGATTTGTGCTTCGGTGACCTTGTTACTCTTTGGGAAAGTAGCAGGATCTGCTTGTTTAAACAGCTCTTGATAGCTGGCCAGTTTGTCTGCCAGATCCGCTAAGCGTTGCTTAACTTGATTGATTTCTTCCGTCAGCAGGGCAATCTGTCTTTCCCGTTCCTTTTGCCGGTTACTTTCACCGATATGGGTGATTGCTGTGCCTTTCTCGCTGTGCACATTGACACTGGCATAACTGATATGACCGTCTTTAACCGCAATCGTTTGTAAAAAGGCGTTGACCCGGTCGTCTTGACTGACTAAGTAGTCGGCGAGGGTTGGGAGATCCTTCGTACTTGCATTATTTACATTGGCAGTAAAACCATCAGCTTCCAAGCCAGTCTTGATCTCCTGACCATCAAAGAGGGCGTAGAGGAGGTTAGAGTACTTTAAGTCGCTTTCCAGTTGCAACTGAAGGTTACTCGGCACGCCTTCTTTAAAGTCGACCAGTTCAAAAAGTTGCTTGCCGTCTTCGAACTCAGCTGTTGTTTCTGGTTTTGGCTGTTCTTGCAGCTTTTCCAAATCAGAGTTCAGGTGCTTTAACTGGGTCTTTTCAAGCCGAATGTCATTTTTGGTCTCAGCGATGGCTTCTTGGTACTGGCCTCTGGCATTTTCCAGCAGATGCCGTCTGTCTTCATAAACGTCAAGGTCAAATTCTGCCACTTGATCAAAACTGATTTCTCTTTCCTTGAGCCAGGCACTTGTTTCTTGATCAAGTTCAGCCAGGGCAGAGGCAATGTTATCCGTGTAGATGGTCTCGTCAAAAGCATTAATTGCTTGATTTACAATGCCCAACTCGGTAGCCAGCTCCTGGTTTTGCTCAGCTAATTTATCCAGTTTATCCAGGAGCAGCTTTTGTTTCTTCAGCAGACCCTTTGCATCTGGGTACTTTTCTTCAAAATCAGCTTGAACTTGATACTTGGCAAGTTCTGTTTTGGTCGTTGCCAATCGGCCTTCAAGGATAACGAGAGCATTCTTCTCTTTTCTTGCGTCCTCGGTATAAGCGAGCAGCCGCTTTTCTGCATTTTTGCGGTCCTTTTGGGCTGCTTCAAAATCTCTTGCCCGGTTGTTTCTTTCATCTTTAGTTTGAGCGATTTTACGTGACAGCTGGTCAAGGTTCTTAGCATCAATCACGGCCTGCAGAGCTTGCTGTTCACCTTCTTTAGCCTTTGAATCCTGGCTGATACTTGCCTGGTCACTCTTCAGCTGGGCGATTGCTTCCTCAGTTTCCGCAAGACTAGCCTTTAATTTCTCAAACTGTTCTTGCTTTTGGCCCAGCTCAGTTTTAGCCTTGCCGTAGAAGTTCTGGATCTGGGCCAGAGTTGGCTTGTTGGTCAAAGTTTCCCATTCTTCAGTCTTGGCCAAAGCGTTATTCAGCTTGTCCAGTTCTGCCTTTTTCTTTTCTTCTTCAACCATGGCCAGGGCATTGTCGATGAAGTTTTCAACCGTTGCCCGGTCCGCGTAGTGGCGGAGGTTTGGCAGGGCAGTCTTTAATGCACTGTCCAGTTCAGCCGTGCTGCCAGTTTGCTTTAATGGCGGCTTCTCAAAAGCGGCCAGGTGCTCGAAGTACTCCTGCATCTCACTTTGTGAGGCAAAGCCAAAGAAGAGCTGGTTGATGGCATTCTGGTAGTCAGCCTGGGTCTCATAGCGACGTTCAACGTAGGGCTTGACGGCTCCGCGGAATTCCGGCCAGCTGGTCGAGTAGGGGAGGTCATCACCTTTAACTCCTTGCTTTAAGACGTAGTAATAGTGGTTGGTATTTGATCCATCGGCTGACTTGCTGTAGGCCAAAAGCAGGGTCTGAAGCAAATCATCTGCCTTAAATTCGGCCCAGGCAAAGCCGGCTTCACCAGCCTTAATGTAGTAGTCAAGACTCCGCTTGTTGTCGACAACCCGCATGCTGCCTAAGAAGATCGTTGGGAAAAGGGAGAGCATGGTCGCGGTCTTCCCGGACCCGTTTTCCCCGTTAAATACAATCGACTGGGTATTGGCGTCAAAAGTCTGATTTCTGTAATTGAAATAGTTGTAGAAGCCAAAGCGGTTAAGCTTATAATTCGTCATCAGTCATTTCCTCATCTTTTACGATTAATCCGGTTAAAGAAGTGGTGAACCAGGTATCTTGCTCTTTTGTCAAAAGGCCAGTGTCTTGCTCTTTAGAAAGCAGGCCATAATTGGTCAGTTCATTCAGGAGTTCGCTTACTTTCATCTTCAAGCCAGTTGCTTTCTGTGACCCGGTCATGGTCTTGTAGCTGCTAGTTTGCTTGGCCAAGTTAACTAATTCTGGCAACTGAAAGCGGCTCTGGCGGCTGTCATTGATCAATTGGACCAGTTCAACGGACATGGCATCCAGCTTGCTTTGCACTGTGTTGGGGAAATCCAGCTGGGAGTAGTTGAGCAGGATAAAGTAGTCGTCAACGTTAACTAAGCGCAGGCCTTGCTTACTTTCATGGTTAAAAAAGGGCTCAAAAGAATTCTGCAGGTAGTTGTACTCATTTTTGCCCATGTTTTCCTTGCGGAAGAAGCCGTTTAACAGGAGTTCTTGCCGGGCAAGATCGTTAGCAGTCTGCATCCCTTTTTCCAGATCAATTGGGTCCTGCGGCTTTGCCTGCTTGGTCAAGACATACAAGGAGTCCTTGTCGTCCTGGTCCCGGAGTTCAATAATCCCGTCCTTTTCCAGCTTGGCGATGACCGGCTTCAAGTACTTGGACAGTTCCACTGAACTTGCCTCTGACAGATTCTCTTTGTCGTTGATGTAAGCAACGATGTCCTGGTAGAGGATGGTCATGCCGACTTGCAGGCTGGTCAATCTGGCTAAAGTCTCATAGTAGACCCGGTATAAGAGAGGATCCGCTTGGACCCGCTTGTCAGCTTCAATGCCAACCGGACGGGTCTTGGAGTAAGCCCGTAGATGCAAGTCCTGGTCCAAGACCAAATTGAACTTATCTTTCAAGTATTTGCTGATCGCCAAGCGGTTCTGCCGGATATAAGCGGTCGTCTTGCCAGCCAGAAGATTCGGCATGACCTGGCTCCAATCTATTTCTGCCATCTGCTTTTTACCTCCAGTCTGCAATTGCATAAAATCAAGCTCTGTTTTGGTGATTCGATAATCATGTTTTCCGTTTGGAATTGCTTGATCAGAAGATAGTCGCCAGTCGTAGCGCTGGCACTTAACAAGTCACCATCAGCTGAGAAGCGGTAATCAAAATGACTTTGCCCCAGCAGTTTTTGCAAAAAGGCAAACTCTTCGTCAGTCAAATTAATTAATGCTTTATTGATCAGATTTTGTCCCAGTTCTGCCTGCTTGGCTTTTTCAGCCGCGTGCCGTGCTTGTTCAGCTGCGAGTTCAGCTTTTTCCTTGTCCGTCAGTTCCATGGACCGGGCAAGTTTGACTTCGGCCCGCTTTCGTTCTTTCGGTGTGAAGTTGTAGTGGATCTTTTCATCATCTAGGCTGTAACTAGCATGTTTGGACATGAACCAGTGGTGGTAGACAGGCGTGCCTTCATATTGGTCAAAAAGGAGGGCCATTTCCTGGGCTGTCATGCCAGCTTGAAAGCTCTGCGCTTGGGCTAAGAAGCGTTCAGCCCGTTGCTTGCTGACCTGGATTTCCCGGTTTTGGGAGATGAGGTCAATCAAGGCAAAAAACATGTCGCTTAAACGGTCTAAAAGGCTAGCATAGAGGCCGCTGCCATCCCGTTCGCTTTGGGCAATGTCTGCAATATTGCCAGCCATGATGTCGGACAATTCATCGCTGCTTTTGGTAGCGTTAAAGGCTAGCAGTTCATCGGCCAGGGGCTGGTAGAAGAGTTTGGGACCAATCTTAGTCTGGCTTTCCTCTAAGGCGAAAATTGTTTCCAGGACTTCTGGAATCTTGCTTTCAACCTTATCGAGCACTTCCTTGACTACGTCTCGCAGTTTAAACAACTCCTGGTTCAAGTCACTGGTTGTATTGGCATCAGTCTCCAAGCGGAAGACCTGCATGTTCAGATCGTGGATGTTGGTCGCGAAGCTGTCGATCCGGTTCTTCAGCCGGTTGTAGATCCCGTTGTTGTAGCCAAAAGACAAGTCATAAAGGGAGATACCGTCTTTAAAAAGCTGCTGCTTCAGTTCCAAATTCTCTGGATCTGTCAGCAGTCCTTCAAGACTTTCCTTTAATTCCCGTAAATTCTTGATCAGTTCATCGGTTTCCGTCATGGACAGGGATTCTCTGATCTGCTTTTGCAGGTTGGCAATCTTGTCAAAAGCCTGGAAGAGCTCCATGCTTTCGCTGGTTAAGGCATAAGCCGTGGTCTGCATGGCCTCTTTCATTGACCGGGCCTTAGCCTGATTGGTTAAAGGGATCGACTTTAAGTTTTTGCTTTCAGACAGCTTCTTAAGGATCTTAGTGACTTCGTCATAGTCAGCTAAAAGCTGCTCGCTAAGCTGGAGGGGAGTGTATTCCCCCATGGGGTGGCTGTTTAAATAGATGATTATGTCCCGGGCCAGGCCTGGTGAGGACACGGCTTTTAAAAATCCGTCCGCCTGGGACATGAAGCTCTGGTTGTCATAAAAATTCATGGATGGCCTCTTCAAAAATCACGCGTTTTTTCTTCTGGATCTCAGTCAATACTTCCTGCAAATCTGGATTTTCTACTTCCTTGATCTGCTTGTCTTTTACCGGCGGGACACTGGCTTGATAGTGTTCTTTATAGGTCTTCAGATCCATGTTAAGAAGGTGAATCTCTGGAAATTCCAATAAAAGATTGTCCGCGATCTTAATCCCGCTCTGGTCCAAATCGCCAGAATAGTAGAGCTGGCAAGAATTTGCAAGCAGGCGCTTGATTAGCTTTTTGGTGGCAAGATTGACCTGTCCGCCCGTGCAAACGAAGGCCCGGTCTGAAAACTTGCTGGCTAGTGCGGTGGTCACGCCAGAATTTTCATGCAGGTAGACCTTGATCTTTTCCGGTAAAGCAATTTGGTCAATGTCCGGTAGGGCAATAATGTCGTAGGTCAAGGGAGTATCCAGCAGATTGGCGGTCATCGCGAAGTTGTAGAGCTGGTCGGGATAGACGTTGAAGTCCTCTAAGGTTCCTTCTTCACCTAGCTGGGCTTGGATAATTTTTCCCAAAAGCCCGCGGCCCCGTCTTCCCCGGTCAAAGGCATGGGGGTCGCCTAGCACTTGTAAGGCAAAAGTTGGAAGCAAAACACCTTCAACTGGTTTCTCCCAGCCCTTTGCCATTTTTTGGTAAAAGGAGAGGTCGCTGATGATCTGTTTTTCTGAGAAATTTTCGGCAAGAAAAGCCGCGTAAGCTGGAGCTACGTCTTCTTTGAACTTGTCTAGTTTAACCTGGTCAGCACTGGCCTTTTGCTTGCGCCTGTCTTTTTTAGAGAGCAGGGGGCCATATTTATTTTCCAGCTCTTGATAAACTTCAGCTGGGCTCTGGTCATATTGCTTGAAAATCTGGTAGCAAGGGATGCTGTAATTGCCGTCTTTATCAAGCTTGGCCTTGGTCAACAAGCCAAGGTCGAGCAGGTCAGCTTTTGTCAATGTAACCCGCCAATTTTTAAGCTGCTGGTCTTCGCCTTTTTCAAGATAGAGGTCTCTGGTCAGAGCATGCCAATCAATCATGATTTTCGTCCCTTTTCCTTCTAACAAGTTCAGTTTAACTGCTGAATAATCTAAGCATAATGCTTTGTCATTTCCATGATATCAGATAGGGCAGGGGTTTATTCGGAAAAGAGGATTTTCTTTATGATTCCATCGCTTCGGATCCAGAATATGGCAAAAGGCCAAAAAATTAAAGAGGGGGTAAGTTAACTTCAGTCTGATATCTCAAGCAACTCTTAGCAAGTGGAAAAAGTGTAAGAAGGCAGTCATATCAATGATTTAAGCAGGTATAGCTCCTAATTTTTTGTCCGTCCGCGTACGTCAGTTTTTATTGGAGCATTGTCTATTTCCATTAGTTTGCGAAAAAATGCTATAATTTTCTGTGAAAGCGCTGTAGAAATGCGAAAAGGAGCAAATTTAGATGGAAAAGATACTGTATCTCATGCGGCACGGGCAAACCTTATTCAACCTTGAACACAAGATCCAGGGTTGGTGCGATTCACCTTTGACTGAATTAGGGATTAACCAGGCCAAGATCGCTGGCCGCTACTTTACAGATAACAAGATTAAGCTGGACCACTGCTATGCAAGCACGAGTGAACGGGCAAGTGACACTCTGGAACTAGTTACTGGCGGCAAGCTGCCGTATATCCGGCTCAAGGGGATCAAGGAATGGAATTTTGGCCGCTTTGAAGCGATGGATGAATTATTGAACCCGCCGCTGCCTTACAAGGACTTTTTCGTCAAATATGGCGGGGAAGACCAAGAGGAAGTCGGGGAGAGAGTGGCTAAGACCTTGAGCCAAGTCATGCAGCAAGAAGACCACCATTCCGTTTTAGCCGTATCGCACGGCGGTGCCATGGTCTGCTTTTTACGTTACTATAAGCAGCCTTTACCTCACGAGATGAAAAACTGCACTATCCTCAAGCTGAAGTATGAAGACGGACAGTTTACCTTACTGGACTACTTTGAACCAAATTTTGGTTCAGTATAAAAACTTGTGTAAA
>NZ_KV793181.1:0-1258 GCF_001808415.1 Lactobacillus sp. HMSC08B12
GAATAGCATTGGATATGTTTTTGAATTCGGGAAAAGTCAGATAATTTTTCCTAAAGCAAAAAGTAAAGAGAATGGAGAAGACCGTGTTAGACAAAATCCAAGCCTTCGTATCCCTGGCCGGCAACCTGAATTTTTCCCGGACAGCCGATGAGCTGTATACCAGCCAAAGTACGGTTTCCAAGCATATCGCTGCCTTAGAAAAATAGGTCGGCATGAAGCTGTTTGAAAGAAGCAGCCGCCGAGTTCGCCTGACCCGGGAGGGGGAGTACCTGCTCCCTTATGCCCAGCGTCTCTTAGCAGACAGCCGGCAGTTTGACCAGGCAGCCGCGGCCTGCCGGCAAGAGCAGACCAAGACCCTGGACCTGTACGCGATCCCCACCATGACCAATTACGATTTTTTCAAGGCCGTAAACCGCCTTTATGGGCCGGCATCCGGAGATCGACCTGCTTTTTCATGAAGGCGAGTCCCAGGACCTGGCCCAAAAGCTCCGCCGGCCCCAGGACCTGCTCTTCCTGCGCAAGTAGGATAAAAAAATGCATCCGGACTTTGATTATCTCTTTTTCGAAGATGATGAACTGGCCCTCTTTGTTGCAAGCAAGTCTCCCCTGGCTAAAAAGCAGCAGGTGAAATTGGCCGACCTGGCTGGAGCCCGTTTTTTGACCTTGGGTGAACGGACTTATTTCGAGAAGAAAATTGTTGCTGCCTGCCAAAAAGCTGGTTATGAACCCAATTTCGTCTACCAGGGTGAACGGATCGAGGCAATTTTAGAAATGGTCCGCCAGCAGCTGGGCATTGCTCTTTTGATGAAAAAATCTGTTTCTGATAGCCAGCTAGCTGGTTTAAAGCGACTGGACTTGGCAGAGAGCTACTAATTAGTAACAAGTAATATAGAACTATATCGAAAAATATAGCATAATGTTCTTGCGAAAGAAAACGAATCTATTTCAATAGAATTTAAGTGTGTTGCACCTATGATTTTAGTCAAAAAATGCAACGCATTTTTTGATTCCTCTTCAAACATACGTTTGGAAATAAACTGGAATACGTGTTAAAATATGCTTGTCGAAAAGAGGTGAAGACAAATGGCAATCAAAAGAACTCACGTATATCGTTTATATCCAGATGCTACTATGGCTCACGTCTTGGATCAGTGGTGTGACTATCGCCGTTATTGCTACAATAAGGCCCTAGAACTGTGGAATACAACCTATTCGGAATATCGTATGTTAGTCAGTCCAGAGATTCTGGCGGAATTCA
>NZ_KV793181.1:1278-1567 GCF_001808415.1 Lactobacillus sp. HMSC08B12
AACCGCAGCACTGATTCAGAAAAAGCTTACAGCAAGCAAACAGTCATGGGAAAGGCAGATCTCTTCCCGTATCCTGCAGCAAGCATGCGCTGATTTGGGCAAATCATTCAAGAAGTTTGCCAAAGATAAGGCACTCAAAGTTAAAAACGGTGCTGGACACCCCGTTTTTCAATCCAAGAAAGCCAAACGCCAAGGCTTTAAGTTGAATCAAGGCGTGGCTCTCGCAAAGGAAGGCAATCACGGAAAGCTAACCTTGCCCGTCCCAGCACCTTATAAGGGTGAGTGGCAT
>NZ_KV793182.1:0-6176 GCF_001808415.1 Lactobacillus sp. HMSC08B12
TTGCAAGTTCAAGCAACTTCAAGTGCTTCAACTCCAGAAACTGCACCAGACACTACTTCAGGTGCTTCTCACTAAGAGCCAGCATAACTAGTAACATCAAAAGAAGATCTCCTTTTTTGAGGGAGATCTTCTTTTTGCTTTTTTAGAAAAAATTTACTTTTTCTTAGGAGCAGTTTTCCATTGCTTTGCTAGGCTGAAAAGGCAGGAGAAGCAAAAAAAGAGCCGACCCTTAGGTCAGCTCTTAAAACTCCCATGCTGGACGTCCCAGCTATTCATTCATGCCCACTAAAGGAGTCGAACCTTCACTCTGTTGCCAGAACAGCGACCTGAACGCTGCGCGTCTGCCAATTCCGCCAAGTGGGCATCTCGTGCCTCAGCACATATTTAATAATAGCAAAAATTTGGTAAAATGGAAGTGCTAATCCAAAATTTTCGTAATTTTTTGAAAAGAGGAGCGACTTTGTTAAAAAAGATCAAAAAGGCGCTGCTGAGTCTGGCAGCCAGTGGATTATTACTGACCGGAATAAGTACTTGGCAGGCCGCGCCGGTTGCGGCGGCAACCGCCAACTACCAGCAGCAGGACTTGAACCTGGACGTCAAGGCCGCGATTGCCGTTGATGCCGACAGCGGGCAGATACTTTATGCCAAGAATGCCACGACCCCGCGGCAGATTGCTTCCATGACCAAGCTGGTGACAGTTTACCTGACCCTGCAGGCCATCAAGCAGGGCAAGCTGTCCTGGACCAGCACGGCTAAACCGACGGCCGCGATTGCCAAGATCAGCCAGAACACTGAGTATTCCAATGTGCCATTAACTAGCGGCCATGCTTACACGATCAAGGAGCTTTACCGGGCCACTTTGATCGAATCCGCTAACGGGGCAGCCTTGACCCTGGCTCAGGCTGTCAGCGGCGACCAGGTAACTTTTGTTAAAAAGATGCGGGAGCTTTTGACCAGCTGGGGGATTAAGGACGCCAAGATTTACAACGCCTGCGGCTTGGCTAATGGCAGCCTTGGCTCAGCTGCTTACCCGGGCGTGGGCAAGGACGTTGAAAACGAGATGTCAGCCACTGACATGGCCATCGTCTGCCAGAAGCTCTTAAAGGACTTCCCGGAAGTCTTGCAGACGACTTCAATCACCAGCGCTACCTTCTCATCCGGTTCAACGCAAAGCCAGATGACTAACTGGAACTGGATGCTGAAAGGGCTGAGCAGCTACTACTCTGACCTGCCAGTTGACGGTTTGAAGACCGGGACGACTGACAAGGCCGGTGCCTGCTTTGCCGGGACTGTGAAGAAAAACGGCCACCGGATCATCACCGTGGTTTTGGGCGCCAAGCACGCAAACAGCCAGGACCCGTCCCGTTTCGTGCAGACGGCCAAATTGATGCACTATGTCTACCAAAACTACACGGCCGTAACCTTGAAGAAGGGGTCCAGCATCAGCGGGGCCAACACGGTCAAGGTGCCAGAAGGCAAGGAAACCAGCAGCAAGGTTGTCTTGGGCAAGACGGTGACTATCTGGGCCAAGCAGGGCAGCAAGCTGCAGACTTCTTTATCCAAGACTGCTGTTTCTGCCCCTGTAAAGAAGGGGAGCAAGATGGCCAGCTACAAGTTCTCAGCCACTAGCGGTAAATTGCCATCTCTTAGCGGCAAGACGGTGACTGCTCCAGCCGTGGCAACTCAGGACAACCAGGAGGCCAACTTCTTCGTCCGTTTGTGGCGGAGCATCTTTGGCAGCAAGTAAGATGAAAAGCATTGATGAAGATTTAGCCCGGCAGGTGGTCCGCCCCCGGCCGGCGGAAAGCCACAAGGGCAATTACGGCCGGGTCCTGCTAATTGGTGGAAATCACCAGTATGGCGGAGCCATCAACATGGCCGCCGAAGCCGCGGTTTACTCCGGGGCGGGTCTGACAACGGTAGCGACCGACCCGGTCAATTTTGCCGCCCTCCACGCCCGCCTGCCAGAAGCAGCCGTGCTTGACTACAATTTAGATCTGGCTAAGCAGATTTCCCGGTCTAATGTAATTTTGTGCGGGCCTGGCCTGGGCCTGGAGGAAAAAGCCTGGGAAATTTTAGAAGCAGTCTGCCAGCATGCAGGTTCTGACCAGACTATTATTTTTGACGCCAGCGCTTTAGACTTGCTCAGCCAAAAGCCTGACCTGCTGAGAAATCTCCAGGCCGGCCTGGTTATTCTGACTCCCCACCAGATGGAGTGGCAGAGGCTGAGCGGGATCAAGATTGCTGACCAGGAAGACCAGGCCAACCAAGCGGCTCTTTCGCGTTTGTTCTCTGGCAAAATGAAAAGTGTTATACTAGTCTTGAAGGCACATCGAACGCGAGTATATGCTTTTACAGGTGAAATCTACCGCAATTCAGCCGGCAACCCGGGAATGGCTACGGGCGGAATGGGCGATACTTTAGCTGGAATTATTGCCGCTTTTCTTGGCCAGTTTGGCCCCAAGCTGACCAGCGTTTTAGCAGCAGTTTACTGCCACTCAAGGGCAGGGGACGACCTTTACCAGTCTTCCTACCTGGTGCGGCCAACGCAAATTTCTGCTTATATGCCGCGCTTGATGAAGCGCCTGAGCACCTGTTAGATATCGGAGGGAATTATGAAAAAGTCAAAGTATCTTACCCTGCTTTCAGTGGCAGCTTTGACCCTGCTGACCAGTGGCCTGGGCAGCCAAGCAGTCTTGGCTGACACGGACACGGCGCAGACGACCAATACGTCAACCAACACGACAACGGATACGTCAGAAACGTCAACTGCCTTAAACCATCAAGAAGCCAAAGGACAGAAGCTGACCACGCCTGTGGGCACTCGGCCGAATGCTTCTGACGCCATCAGCAACAAGGATGATTTAAAGAACGTAAAGAAAGTCCAGGGTTACAGTTGGAAGACCACGCCAGACGTGTCAGCTGCCGGCAGCCAGAAGGCAACGGTAGTCATCACTTATACTGACGGGACGACCAGCGAAGTTGAAGTCGACCTGGAAGTAGTAACCAGTTATGCCAGCCAGAACAGCCCTGTAGCCAAGACCGGCTTGACGGTCAAGGTGGGCAAGAGCCTGACGGCCAGGTCAGCCATCAGCAACCTTTCCAGCCTTAAGAACGTGCACAGCGTGACCTGGAAGCAGGCACCAAGCACGGCCAAGGTCGGCACGGTCAAGGGGACTGTTTTAGTAACCTACACTGACAAGTCCACTGACACGGTTGATGTTACGGTTAAAGTGTCTTCAGTCGTGACGACCAAGAAGTCGGTCAAGAAGAGCAAGAAGAAGCAATACATTACCAAGACCCGGAAGATCATCTTGGACCGGCCGGGCAAGAACAAGACCATCACCCAAAAGGTTAAGCTGTCCAGAACGGTAACGATCACTACCACGACGACTAAAACCTATACTGATGGCAAATTAACCAAGACTTCCAAGAAGGCGAAGAAGAGCTATGGCAAGTGGTCAAAAGGGACCTGGAAGAGTTATAAGGTTCCTGCAATAAGCGGCTACAAGCGCAGCACGACTAAAGTTAAGGCCAAGACGGTGACCAGCAAGACCAAGAATGTTACCGTCAAGGTCAGCTACAAGCGGGTTCTGCATAAGCCAGCCAACGCTCCTTACTATGACCCTGCCGACATGCGGGCCAAGACTGGAGCTTACTACTTCCAGTCAAGTGAGAAGCGGGCTTACCCGAACCTGGCCAAGTACAAGAATGTCTGGATCCGGGTTTCCATCCTGGGCAACCGGGTTTACGTCATGAGCGGCAAGAGGGTCATCTACACTATGTACTCTTCAGCCGGCCGTTTTGAAATGACTAACGGCAAGTACCAAAGCGACACGCCGCGTGGCACCTTCTACTTGAAGGCAGCTTACGGCCCGTCCTTCATGTCTTCAGACGGCGTAGGGGCCCGTTACTACATGGCTTACTACGGCAGTGACTACTTGTTCCACAGCGTGCCAATCAACAACTATGGCTCTGGCGTCTACTACAATGGCTACCACTACGGCTACGGCGGCGTCGGCAGCACGGCCCACCTGACTGTGCAAGGGACCAAGCCAGACTCTCACGGCTGCATCCGGCTGACGCTGAGTGACGCCCGCTGGCTGTACGGTCAACGGACTTCAGGCAAGCTGAAGGTGGGTACCAAGGTCGTTATCAAGTACAAGTAGGCCTTTAAGTAGAATTTCTAGTCAAAAAATTAATATTACTTGTTAATGTAAAAGTAAACAGGACTTTTTCACGCGATGTGGAAGAGCCCTTTTTTTGCCCTGTATAGAATTGAATTGCTGATTGTTGCGGTTTTGCAGGACGACATCTATAACGCAACAAGCTATACCAGCCATGATGAAGCCGTAACTGACCGAGGGACCGGCACTCACTACGCTTTAGCCAGTGAGCTTTACCGGGAATTAACCGACAAGAGCCAGCAGAGCTTGACTGACGATGACAAGACTTATGTCCTTGATCAAGAGCTACTAATTAGTAACAAGTAATATAGAACTACGCGTGGTGCTAGTTGAAGAATCTGAATCCATATCTCTGTAGGATGTAGCTGATATTGTAAGTTAATACAATTATCTCGACAGTTTGTTGGAAACCATCTACATTTCTTGCAAGTATATTTTCAATTCCGTAGTACTTTAGTACTGAAAACACACTCTCGATTGTTCTGCGAATCGCCATTAGCTCTCTTTTGTTATGCTGCTTAGCACCCTTCATATTTTTCCGATAAGGTGTCCACAGTATATAACCGTCTATCTTGAGGGTATCGTGCAGTAGTTTGCCTATATAACCTTCATCGCCTAAGATAAAGTGCCCTTCGGGACGGGGACTGAGAATCAGCTCTTCTGCTTCTTTTGCATCGTGGATTGATGCCTTGGTGATTACATAGCCAAGAACATACCCGTCCTGAGATACGGCAAAATGGCCTTTAAAACCGTAGTAGTAAAACTGTAAAACTTTTTGGTTGAGTTATAGCCAATGTTGGCTGTTCCTTCAAACACCTTAGCTCTGCGGTTTCTGATTGGCTGACACAAAGGCATGGGTAGACTGTCAATGATCATATACTGATCAAGCAGATCGACTCTTGACTTCAGATCGTTGACGATCTGAGCAGTGATGCCAAGAAGCGCTCTAGCCCTGCGATTAAAACGAGACCTAGAAAGACCACAAAGTCCCCAGCAACGGGCAAATCTGCGATGAGAAGATATACCTTCCTCAGCTTGCCAGACAAGTAATGCAATGATCTCGTAGTCTGGAACCTTTACCAGACTGGCATTGCGGCGGTGAGTTAACCGAGATGGGGCGTACTTGTAATAAAGTTTCTTGCAGATTTTCGACAAAGTTCTAAACTCTACTTGCAAACGGTGACTATAAGGTTTAGTCTGTAATTGGTTCAACATTGTAAGGACTCCTTTCTGTTTTTGAATAAAGAAATGCCAGTTATATAATTACAGTGTATTAGTATACGCAAATAACTTCTCGGGAAAAATTAGGAGACGCATCAGAGTATGAATTCAAGAAAGAAAATGATGAATGAACCATCTAGCGAAAAGCAAAGATGGTCCTTAAGAAAGATTAGCGTAGGTATGACGTCTGTGCTTCTTGGGGCGACTATGTTCTGGGCTAGTGGCGCGGGCAGCCAAGTAAAGGCTGATACCACGACTGCTAGCGAGCAAGCAGCCCAGACGCAGACGAATACAGCGAGAAAAGCTGCCGGCACGGAAAGTACCGAGCAGACAGAAGACAATAATGCCAATGCAGATGCAGGCAAGACTGCAGAAACTCCCGCGGCAACTAACAACGGCAGTCAAGAAACCACCACGGAATCGACGGCTGCCTCTTCTTCTGCCCAAAATCAGGGCTAAGCAGCAACCGCTACCTCAAGTACAACCACAAAGGCTGCTTCGAGTATCCTCAGTCAAGCGGACAGCGAAACTGCCAACTCAAACACTAGTCAAGCAGTAACTGCTACCTCAAGCGCTACTACCGAGGCTGTTTCGAGTGCCGCCAACCAAACGGGCCAAAAAGTAAGCTCCAGTAATAACAAAAGCCATGAGGCGAAAGCTCACACAACTAGTGCTGCCTCTGGTTCTATTAGCCAAGTAAATGATGGACAACCTATCACTGGTCTACGACACTACAGTAATAACAAGCTAGAATATTATGGCAAAGAT
>NZ_KV793183.1:0-17611 GCF_001808415.1 Lactobacillus sp. HMSC08B12
AAGTCAATGCCTTAACTTAATGACATTGTCGTAAAAAGCGGTTAGCTTTTTAAAGAAAGAGGCTAGTTCTTGCGCTTCTTGTCAATAGCGAGACCAAGCAGCGCGGTCAGGGCCATTACGCCGAGGACGAGGACTGACAACTTGTCAGTTGCTTCACCGGTCTGAGGCAGCTTAGATGGGGTCACGCTCTTAGTGTAAGGAACAGGAGTATCCTTGGTTGGATCTTCTGGAGTTACGCTAGGAACGTCGGTCGTGTAGCCTGGTACAGAAGGAGTTGGCTCGTTTGGAACTACCTTAGATGGATCATCTGGGTCATTCTTGTAAGTTCCCTATATACGGCCTTTATCTTAAGCATTTACCTACTCCATTTGCTTCCATTCTAACGCCTTTCCGCCTCTTCAAAAGCCCCGCCCTTGGCAGATTCTGCCAGCTGGCCAGCCAAGTATTAGTTAAGTAGTAACAGTTATCAACCAGCAACAAGGGCAAAAATCAGAACATCACTAGATGCCAGGGTAAAATAATTTCGTGCCAAACTTTGGCGCAAAAAAAGTCCGCTGCGTTCTTGCAGCGGACTTCTTTGATACTCTGAGTGCCAATTATTGGAATCGAACCAACGACCTTCTCTTTACGAGGGAGATGCTCTACCAACTGAGCTAAATTGGCAATTTATCAACTCTTTCATTATAGCAAACAATCTGCTTTTGTCAAAAAAGTTTTCGCCAATTTTCGCAAAAAATCTGTCTCCCTCAGACCGCTTTCTCAGCCCTTATTTCTCAATAATGGTAATCTCGCCGATCCGCATGACTCCTTCGTAAACCTGTACGCTGCTGCCATCATAAAGGTTCTTGTAGATTCCCTCTGGCAGCTGGGTCGGAATCGCCTGCTTCTTGCCGGTCGTATTAAACAAGCCGATCAACTGCTCTTCTTCTTCGCCTTCACCCAGGCTGTGGACAGCTTCCAAAACGCCCTTTCTGACCTCTTTAGCCTCATAGCTGCCCTCAGCCATGATTGGCAGCTGCTTGATTTCATGCATCTTCTTTAAGAGATCCGTCAAATCAATATCGCCGGTCCAGTCAACCGGATCCTTGTCAAACAGGGTCACGTGGTGGGCATCCCCCTTTTCTTCCCCATTGTAGACCAGCATGGCCCCCTTCATGAAGTAGATGAAGGCCGTCATTGCCCGCAAGGCCGCCGGATCATCGATCATCCCGTGCGCCCGGACCACGTCATGGTTTTCCAAAAAGTGCGCCTTGACATAGTTTTCCGGGTAGACCCCTTCTTGCCGGTTCAGGCCAGCCAAGTAGTCAGTCAGATCCTTTTGCCCCAGCAGCGCTGCCCGCAAATCTGGGTAGATGTCATAATCATAGGTCATGTCAAAAGCCTGGTAGAGCTCAGAATCTGACCCACCGACTGCCCCCTTGCTTCTCAAGAAGCGGATAAAGTCCGGGGCACCAGATTCAGCCAGCCAAATAGCCCCTGGCCGCACCTTAGCCACTTCTTCTCTGGCATACTTCCAAAAGTCCACCGGCACCATCGGGGCCACGTCGCAGCGGAAACCGTCCACATACTTGGCCCACATGACCAAAGTCTCTGCCTGGTACTTCCAAAGGTCCTTGTGGCTGTAGTCTAAGTCGATAACGTCGCTCCAGTCGCCCACCTTGTTGCCAAAGCTGCCGTCCTTCTTGTGGTAGAACCAGTCCGGGTGCTCCTTAGCCAGGACTGAGTCTGGGGAAGTGTGGTTGTAGACGCAGTCGATGATGATTTTCATCCCCTTGGCGTGAACGTCATCGCACAGGCGCTTGAAGTCCTCCATAGTCCCGTATTCCGGGTTGATAGCCCGGTAGTCGGAAATTGCGTAGGGTGAACCCAGGCTCCCCTTCCGCTTCTCTTTGCCTGACGGCTGGATCGGCAAAAGCCAGATGATGTCCGTCCCCAAGTCCTTGATCCGGTCCAAATCCTTCCGGACCCCTTCGAAGTTGCCCTCTGGCGAGTAGTTTCTGACAAAAATACTGTAAATCATTTGCTTGCGCAAGTCAATCTTGGTATCGCTAGCCATTTTTTCCTCCTTGGCCTGTGGCCGTTTTTTCTCACCCTTCTATCTTAGCCGTTTTCCTAAGCGCTTTCACTTTTTCCGGTCATGTTACCGGTAACTCTTTTGCAAAAAACAACCCTAGATCTAGTAGTATGGTTAGCGGTTCCAACTCAAGATCTTAAAAATTTTGCCTTGCCCTTACATTGCTGACATGGTATCCTTAACACATCGAATGATATTGACCCTATTTAATAATATTGTTCGTGTATTGCTACAAAGTCCAAAGATTTATAAGGAGAATATCTGAACAATGAAGACTAATCGTTACATTGTTGCTTTGGCGGGGGTCATGCTGCATCTGATGATCGGCTCAGTATACGCTTGGAGCGTCTACACTAAGCCAATCGCGGCACAGACCAGCTGGAGCGAATCATCAGTTGCATTTGCATTTAGTTTGGCCATCTTCTTCCTGGGGATGTCCGCGGCTTTCATGGGCCGCCTGGTTGAAAAATTCGGCCCGACCTTGACTGGGACTGTTTCCGCCATCCTTTACGGGAGCGGAATCGCCTTGACTGGCCTGGCTGTTCAAAGCCAGCAGCTCTGGCTCTTGTACGCTTCATACGGCGTCATCGCTGGTCTGGGCCTGGGTGCCGGCTACGTCACCCCGATCTCAACCATCATCAAGTGGTTCCCGGATAGACGGGGTTTGGCTACTGGCCTGGCCATCATGGGCTTCGGATTTGCCGCTCTTTTAACCAGCCCGGTCGCCCAATTCCTGATGTCAAGCGTTGGCTTGTCCAATACCTTCTACATCTTGGGTGCCGGCTACTTCTTGATTATGATCGTATCTGCCCAGTTTATTAAGCGGCCAACTGCTGAAGACCTGGCCAACTTCAAGAGTGAAGACAAGGAAGCTGTTTCCTTGACTGGCGGCCTGCAAATGACGGCCAACCAAGCACTGAAGGCCAAGGCCTTCTACCTGCTCTGGTTCATGTTCTTTATCAGCATCACCTGCGGGATCTCCCTGGTCTCCGCTGCTTCACCAATGGCCCAGGAACTGACTGGGATGAGCGCGGCTACTGCCGCTGTCATGGTCGGCATCATCGGCCTCTTCAACGGCTTTGGCCGGCTGGTTTGGGCAACCTTGTCCGACTACATTGGCCGGCCTTTGACCTACAGCTTGATTTTTGTCGTTGACATGGCCATGTTCGTGATCTTGATCTTCACCCACTCACCATTCATCTTCGCTGTAGCCCTCAGCCTTTTGATGTCCTGCTACGGAGCCGGCTTCTCAGTTATTCCGGCTTACCTGGGCGACGTCTTTGGCACTAAAGAACTCGGCGCCATCCACGGCTCCATCTTGACTGCCTGGGCGGCAGCCGGCATGGTTGGCCCGCTCCTGCTCTCCTTCACCCACGAAGTTTTGAAGAGCTACTACGTGACCTTGGCGGCCTTCATCATCCTGGCCGGCCTGGCCCTCTGCGTCTCCTTCCTGGTTCAGCGCGAATTTGCCAAGCTGACCGACCTGACTGATGAATTAGATTAATGACTTTTCAAGTTCCTGCTGACGCGGGAACTTTTTCTTTCCCCGCGAGCTTTTAAGCTGGCTAAAGGCTATAATATTATCGAAGAGAGATTGATGAGGGGGAAAAACATGATGCTTCCAAGCAAGCTGCGCGACCTGCGCAAGAAGCATGGCTTAAGCCAAAAAGAATTAGCGGAAAAATTAATGACCACACAAGCCAAGGTGGCCAGCTGGGAAAACGGCGACAGCGTGCCCGACATATCATACATCGCCAAACTGGCGGTTTTATACGACGTGTCAGCTGACTACCTGCTGAAAGACGACAAGCAAGAAGGGCAGACCATCGAACCAGGCGAAGAGATGGACCGGCAGAACACTAAGCGCCTGGGCAGGATCAACAGCATCTACTGGACTATCGTCATCGCTGTCTACCTGCTGGCCAGCATCGCGACCGGCCGCTGGTCCACCAGCTGGGTCCTCTTTATTTTAGGAGGCGCCATTTGGCTCATCGGGGCTGGTTTTCACTGGATCAATTCGACTAAATAAGAAAGGAGCTGCTTCTTAACTAAAAGTCAGCTGCTTTTGCTTTCTTATAAATTGTTGGATGACATGATGTAAAAAGTCAATAAGACAGAAACCGCAAAATACAAGGCTGCCGCCAGTAAGTAGGCCAGAAAAATATTGACCCCGTGCTTGGCAAAAGTTACTCCTAACAAGTCAATCCCGCAAAACAGGGCGAAATCAGCAAGCGAGGCCCCGAAATTGGCCTGGCCAAAATGGCTAAGCAGCAGGCCAATGATGACAGCAACTGCAATACAGATACTCCACCGCCGGCTGGTCTTGGGTGGATAAGCGCTAATGGCCCGCTCTTTAAGATGTTGCATGTAATTCTTCATCATTTTTCCCCCTTAGTAAAAAATCCTGCTATAAGCATACTATAGTCTTTTTTGTGAGAATGGTAATAAAAAGCCATGATTTAGCAAATTTCCCCGAACCTGATACAATTAAGGCAAAACACTTCAGAAAGCGGGAAAAGCATGCTGAAAGACGGTATTTATGAACAAATCCTTAACCAAGAAATCCTGGACCAGCTGGAAAAAGTCGACCCAAAAACCAGGAATTATCAACTAGAACAGCTAAACGCTGATGACTCCCGCCAGCTCTTGACCATCTACCTCTCCCAGGTCATCCGGTCGGGCCTGCACTACCTCCGCGACATCTTCAAGTCCGGTGAAGACAAGGCTGCCCTCATCGCCCAGATCCGCCTGGCCAACTCCATTGTCGACCAGGTCGCCCTGCATACCGGCGAAGCCGACTACGAGGACCTGCAGATCCTGGAACAAGGCGAAGTCCTGACCTCCATCTACCACAAGCTGACCCAGTCCCAGAAGATTACCCCTATCCGGCCCCAGACTTCCATAGTTGAGAATGCCCTTTTTACCGGCAGTAAAAATGAGCCCAGCATGCTCAGCGAAATCAAGAAGGAAATTTCCTCTTCTGACCAGGTCGACTTGCTCGTTTCCTTTATTAAGTGGTCGGCCATCCGCCCTCTTTTAGGAGATTTGGAAGCTTTTTGCCAAAAAGCCGGCCACCAGCTACGGGTGATCGCGACAACCTATACCCAGGCAACTGACTACAAGGCTATCCTGACCTTGAGCCAGCTGCCCAACACTACAGTCAAGATCAACTATGAGACCGACCACGCCCGCCTACATGCCAAATCCTATCTTTTTAAAAGAGAGACTGGCTTCTCCACCGCCTACATCGGTTCCTCCAACCTCTCCAGCGCTGCCCTGACCACGGGCCTGGAATGGAATGTCAAGGTCACTGAGCAGGAGTCTTTTGACATCGTCAACAAATTTGCTGTCTCCTTTGAAAGCTACTGGAACGACCCTTCTTTTGAAACTTTTGACCCGGATCAAGAAGACTGCCGGAAGAAACTGCAGACAGAACTGAACCGGCATAAGGCAAATACTTTCCACTTGGAAACCAGCATCCGGCCCTACAACTACCAGCAGGAGATCCTGGACCGGCTGCAGGCTGAGCGGGAAGTTTACGGCCATTATAAAAATCTCCTCGTCGCCGCCACCGGGGTGGGGAAAACCGTCATCGCCGCCTTTGACTTCAAGCGCTACTTGGCAGAGCATCCCCATGCCCGCCTCCTCTTCGTCGCTCACCGGCAGGAAATCCTGGAGCAGAGCCTGCAGAAGTTCCGCGAAGTCCTCAACGACTTCAACTTCGGCCACTTGCTGGTCGGCCAGTACAAGACTGATGATGTCAGCCAACTTTTCGTCTCCATCCAGTCCTTTAACTCAGAAAAAATGGCTGATCTCTTGCCCAGCGACTACTACGACTTCATCATCATCGACGAATTCCACCATGCCGCGGCCAAGTCCTACCAAAAGCTGCTCAGTCACTTCAAGCCCAAGATCCTTCTGGGCCTGACCGCGACCCCCGACCGGATGGACGGGCAGGATATCTTGCAGTACTTTGACGGCAATATTGCCGCCGAAATGCTGTTAGGCGAGGCCATCGACCGCCAGCTCCTCTGCCCCTTCCAGTATTTCGGGGTCACCGACAATGTTGACTACTCCGGCATGAAGTGGAGCCGGGGCCAATACGAGGTCAGTGAGCTGGAAAATGTCTATACGGCTAACGACGCCCGGGCCAAGTTAATTTTGCGCAGCCTGGACAAGTACAGCAACAATTTGGAAGACATCAAGGGCTTAGGCTTCTGCGTCAGCGTCAAGCACGCCGAGTTCATGGCCGCTGCCTTCAATCAGGCCGGCATCCCTTCCGCTGCTTTGTCTGGCCAGACTGCCCAGGCTGACCGCCAGCAGGCTAAAGAAGATTTGACCTCCGGCAAGCTTAAGTTTATTTTTGTCGTTGACCTCTATAACGAAGGGGTCGACATCCCAGCCGTCAACACCATCCTTTTCCTGCGGCCAACCCAAAGCCCGACCATCTTCCTCCAGCAACTGGGCCGGGGCCTCCGCCTCAGCCCGGGCAAGGATTGCTTGACAGTCCTGGACTTCATCGGCCAGGCCAACCGCCACTATAACTACGAGGCCAAGTTCAAGGCCCTGACCGGACCAGGCCATGCCCTGCCATATGAAATCAGAGATGGCTTCCCGCACCTGCCGGCAGCCTGCTATCTGGAGCTTGAGCCCGTTGCCAAAAAGTACATCCTGGCCAACCTTGGCCAGAACGCGGCTAACAAAAATGGCTTGACCCAGCGGGTGAAGACTTTTAGCGAAGACACGGGCCTGGAATTAAACTTGGCTAACTTCCTCAAGGCCTATGGCATGAGTCTTTATGACTTCTACCACGCCAGCGGGTCGCGTTCACTTTTCCGCTTGAAGAAGTGGGCCGGACTGATTACTGACGACCGGGACGTGGAAAACCAGGTCTACCAGAAGTTCAGCAGCTTTTTCCACATCGATTCCAAAAGGCTCCTGGACTACTGGCTGGCTTACTTGAAGATGCCAAAAGAGACAAGTAATGAGACTGAACGCTTGATGCTGGGGATGCTCTACTACAGTTTCTACAAGAAAAAGCCGGCCCAACTGGGCTTTAAGGACCTGCATGAAGGGATCAAGGACTTTTTAAAGGAAGACTTCGTCAAAGAGGAATTAATGGATGTCCTCCGCTACCAGCTGAGCCAGTTGACCGTCTTGCCGGAAGCTAACGAATACCCCTTCACCTGTCCCTTGGAAGTCCACTGCCACTACAATGTCAACCAGATCATGGCGGCCTTTGACTACTTCAACCAGGGCCAGTCCCCGGAATTCCGGGAGGGGGTCAAGTACTTCGCTGATAAAAAGACGGATATCTTCCTTATTAATCTGAACAAGAGTGAAAAAGACTTCTCCCCGTCAACCATGTATGAGGACTATGCCATCAATGCCCAGCTTTTCCACTGGCAGAGCCAGAGCCAGGACCGGCCAGCCAGTCCCAAAATCCAGCGCTATATCCACCAAGGCGAGACCGGCAATCTGATTTCTCTTTTTGTCAGAGAGTTCAAAAAGCAGGGAAATTATACAGCAGCTTACACTTTCTTAGGCAACGCGGATTATGTTTCAAGTGCAGGCGAGCGGCCGGTTTCCTTTGTCTGGCACCTCCACCAGGCGATTCCGGCCAGTCTTTTGGCCAAGGCCAACAAGGCAATTGCCCTGTGATTGCTTCAGCCGGGGAAAGCATTTTCTGTTATACTAGGTATCAGTTAGGTTTTGCAAAAAAGTATAAAAAAGGAGTAAACATGAAAATTTTAGTTGTAGGTGGTGCCGGCTACATCGGCTCCCACGCTGTAAGACGGCTGGTTGCCGATGGCAATGACGTAGTCGTTTTGGACTCACTGTTCACTGGTCACAAGGAAGCTATTGACCCAAAGGCCAAGTTTTACCAAGTTGACCTTTTGGACAAGGATGCGGTAGCTGACGTCTTGAAGAAGGAAAAGATCGAAGCTGTGATGCACTTTGCTGCTTACTCTTTGGTCGGCGAATCAGTCAAGAAGCCGCTGAAGTACTACAAGAACAACGTATCCGGCATGATCAGCCTGCTGGAAGCCATGGAAGAAACCGGGGTTAAGTACCTGGTCTTCTCATCCAGCGCTGCGACTTACGGCATCCCTGAAAAGCTGCCAATCACTGAAGAAACTCCGCTCAACCCAATCAACCCTTACGGGGAAACCAAGATGATGATGGAAAAGATCATGCACTGGGCTGACAAGGCTAACGGGATCAAGTCTATCGCCCTGCGCTACTTCAACGTGGCGGGTGCTTCCCTGGATGGGTCAATTGGTGAAGACCACCACCCAGAAACCCACTTGATTCCTAACATCATGAAGGCTGCCCTGGCTGGCGGCGGTGACTTTACTATTTTTGGCGACGACTACGACACCAAGGATGGTACTAACGTCCGCGACTACGTGCACGTGGTTGACTTGATCGACGCCCACGTCCTGGCTTTGAAGCACTTGATGGAAACTAACCAAAGCGACGTCTTCAACCTGGGTACGGCCACCGGCTTCTCCAACTTGGAAATCCTGAAGGCCGCCATCAAGGTTACCGGCGTTGACATTCCTTATACTATCGGGCCACGCCGCGGCGGTGACCCGGACTCACTCGTTGCTGACTCAAGCAAGGCCCGGAAGGTGCTGGGCTGGAGTCCGAAGTACGAAAATGTCGACGACATCATCGCCAGCGCTTGGAACTGGCACCAAAAGTATCCTAACGGCTTTAGCAAGTAAGACAAAGAAAAATAGTGGAACTTCCTCAGATGGAAGGTCCACTATTTTTTTGCGCTTATTTGTCATCAACGCTAAGTCTTTTTTGGCGCTAAATAGTCAAAAATACTAATGCTGACCAGGCCCGCCCCAATCCCGGCTAAGTACTTCATTTACTCGATTATAGCATAAGCAATTGGGACCAGTTCATTCCTCTTAAAACAGGGAGCCGCACTTCTCGATCATCTGGAAGAGGTCGGCCCGGTAGTCTGGGTCTTCCTTACGGAGGCTGCTGATGGCTACCCCGAAGTGCTCCTTATAGCCAGTTGAGTTGATGTACTTACCGTGGCCCAGGTACATGGCAATATGTCCTGGGAAATAAATCAAGTCCCCTGGCCGCAGGTCTTCAAACTCAATCTCATGCACCGGCCAGGCTTCTTTGATTTCCGCATCCCGCCAGAGCAGGACCCCGTTTAGCATATAGCTCATGAAGACCAGGCCCGAGCAGTCGATCCCCAAGGGGCTCTTGCCCGCCCACCGGTACTGGCAGCCCAAGTACTCCTTGGCGGTCTCCGTTACCTGCTTTCTGAAGCTTTCTTCATCCGGCTTGGCTTGGAGCAAAAAGTATTCCGGATCTGCTGACCACAAGACGTCATCTTCATCCAGCCGCTTTGCCAAGGCCGTCTTGGAAACCCAGCCGCTTCGTCCGTCCAAGAGCTTAACCTTGTAATAGCCGTCCACAAGCTCATCCGTCACGTTAAGCAGGCTGCCCTTATAAACCGTCAACAGAATGTCGCCTGAAACCTTGGGCTCAGCCAGGACGTCAATTACTGGCCGCCGGATGAGTTTGACCTCCCGCGCCTTGATTTCTTCCAGGCTAACTGGAGTTACCGCGGCCTTTGGCACGTAGCCCTTATAGCCGTAATGACTGGTTACGTACCAAAAGTCTTCCTTTTTACCGGTTGCCTTGACAGCCCAGCCGTATAAAAGTTCATCGCTTCTGGATTTGAGGTCGTCTTCCGTCATGAAGACCGCTGGTTGATTGATCAAGCCGTACATTTGCCTTGCTCCTAACTTTAATCGCTTATTTTTCCTTCTTTATCCTAATCGTAGATAATCCCAGTCATTTTTGCAAGAGGACAACGTGCCCTATTTCTTAAGATTCCTTTTCCTTATAGGCTATTTTCTTAAATTAATTTCACTTTCTGCCAGCTTATGTTAAAATGTTTCATGTAACTCAATGGAGGTCTTATGGAAGAAAAGAAAACACAAAGTACATACAAACGGACACTAACCAATGCCCACATTCAGCTGATTGCCCTAGGCGGGACGATCGGGACCGGCCTCTTTCTTGGGGTCGGCAACAGCATCCAGAAGGCAGGGCCGGCAGTCATCTTGATCTACATCATCGTCGGCCTCTTCCTCTTTATCTTGATGCGGGCCCTGGGTGAACTGATCTTATCTGACTTAAAGAAGCACACCTATATCGAGTTTATTGAAAAATATCTCGGCAAGGACATCGGCAAGGTGACTGGCTATCTTTACTGGCTCAGCTGGCTGATCCTGGCCATGGCGGAAACGACGGCCTTAGGCATCTACTTCAAGTCCTGGCTGCCCAACCTGCCGGCCTGGCTACCCGGGGTGCTCTCAGTCGCGGTACTGCTCTTGATCAACTTGATCTCTGCCCGCTTCTTCGGGAACCTGGAGTTTGCCTTCGCTATCATCAAGATTTTGATGATCGTCGGCTTCGTTATCTTCGCGGCCTTCATGCTGCTGAGCTCCGGTTCAACCAAGTACGGCCAGGCCAGCTTCAGCAACCTGTACGCTGACGGCTTTTTCAACAACGGGGCAGGCGGCTTCTTGCAAGGCTTCCAGATGGTTATCTTCTCCTTCATCGGGGTGGAACTGATCGGGCTGACAGCCGCTGAAGCTAAGGATCCACACAAGACTATCCGGAGCGCGATCAATGAATTGCCACTGCGAATCATTCTCTTCTACGTTTTGGCGATTATCGGGATTTTGGTGATCCTGCCATGGAACAAGGTTTCAACTTTCAGCTCACCATTCGTCCAAGCTTTGATGGGGGCAGGCTTTAAGGGTGCCGGCAACTTGATCAACTTCGTGGTCATCACGGCAGCTATTTCAGCAACCAACAGCTTCCTCTACAGTGCCGGCCGCCTGCTCTTCTCCGTTACTTTAGGCGGGGAAAGCAAGTGGAGCAAGTTCTTCGGCCAGCTCAACCACCGGCAATTGCCAATGAGAGGCCTGGTCTTCTCAGCCTTAATCATCATCTGCGCGCCTTTGATCACCATGATTATGGGGGACGAAGCCTTCAGCTTCATCTCATCAATGGCAACCAGCATGTTCCTTTTGATCTGGATCATCATGACCTTGACCCACCTGCGCTACCGGCAGGTTACGCCAAAGGACCAGCTACATGAATTCCAACTGCCAGCTTACCCATACCTTGACTACCTGCTCTTGGCCTTCTTCGGTGCCATGGTTATCCTGCTCCTCTTCCTTGAGAGCTACCGGGTCCCAATGATCACGGCTTTGATTACCTTCGCTGTCCTTTATGGTTTCAGCAAGGCCTTCAATAAGAAAAAAGAAGCAGCAAAATAATTAATGAGATACAACAAAAGCTGACCGCAAGGTCAGCTTTTTTATGTACTTTAGTATTTCACCAAGAAGAGGCCGTTACGCTTAAGCAGCTTATTAACCAGCTTCTTCGACTTCTTAGAAAGTTTATACAGATCAGCATCAATGCCGCTTTCGATCCGGAGCAAGGAATAGTGCTTCTCGTCCCTAAAAAGGACATTTACCCCGAGGTAATGGTCTGTCACAATCAACTTCTTGCTGATCTCCAGCAGATCAGCCACAGGCAGCTCGGTCAAATCCCGGTCAAGCAAGTCAGGATAAGTTTCTTTAGCCAGATCATGATCCAAAAAATGTGTGTCTCATACTGGCTGACCAGCATTAACAGCAACAGGAGCATTTTGTCCGCGTAGGCTTCGCCAATCGTATGCGACCTCAGGTATTCAAATATCTTATCATAATTGTCTGGCGGCTCCATTTTTGAAAAACAATCGATATAGTAATTCCTTGGTCCTGGATTGCGGAGCTGGTCCACCAGCTTATACGCCTGCTTTGCTTTCATGTCGATCCTCCATTGGCAAAACTCTCTTTTCAGTATAACACGGAGATTTTTAACATTACTGCACAAAAATAAGCCCGGACTTGGTCCGGGCTTATTTCCATTCTATTTCTTTTTGCGAGTAAAGAAGAGCTTGATCGTATCCCAAACTCCCAAAGCCTGCCGCATGTGGTCGGCCGGGACATACTTACGGATCGCCCGCAGAGTCTTCTTCGGATCCTTGGTAATAAAGATGAACTTCCCATCCTTCTTAGTCCGGATCTCAAAGCGGGGAATGTACTTCCCTTTGAAGTAAACGTCCGCGACTACATAAGTTATCTGATCCCAAGGAATCTGGATATAGTCTTCAACATTCTTCTCGTTATAGAATTCAAAAGCTTCATCGCCGATCATGACTTTGCCATAGGTAGACATGGCCCGGAACCAAGTTCCGGATACAGCCAGATCAACGGTCTTATTCATTGATTGAGCCATTTGTTAATCTTACATCAAGCCCCATCTGTGGAAGAGGATACCAACAACGAAGATCCCCAAGATGATAACGATTGGAGAAACTTTCTTCTTCAAGAGCCACATGCAAAGGAAGGTAAGCAACAGACCTGCCAAACCTGGAACCAGCATGTTCAAGTTGTCTTGCAGAGTAGTAACCTTGGTATTAGTCAAGGACAGACCAGCAGCTTGTTGGGTCAAGGCTTCCTTGATACCAGCAGCACCGCTTGGCAGCTTGGCCCAGTCGATGTAACCACCCTTTTGGATTGGCACTTCTGAAACCTTCAGAGTGAAGGTGATGCTTACCCAACGTTCGATCAAGGCACCCAGGACAAACATACCCATCATGGCAGCCCCACGGGTAACCTTCTTCAGCAAACCACCTGAAAGGTCGGAGCTGATAGCGGCACCAGCCTTGTAACCCAATTCTTGAGTGTACCACAAGAAGGCGATACGGATCAGGTTCCAAAGAATGAAGAAGAGGATTGGCCCGAGGATGTTACCGTTGATGGCCATTGAGGCACCAAGGGCACCGAGGATTGGACGAACAGTGTACCAGAAGACTGGGTCACCGACACCGGCCAAAGGCCCCATCATACCGACCTTAACACCTTGGATAGCTTCGTCGTCAACTTCAACGCCATTAGCCTTGTCTTCTTCCAAAGCCAGGGTAACACCAATGATTGGTGAAGCCAAGTAAGGGTGAGTGTTAAAGAAGACCAGGTGACGTTGCAAAGCCGCAGCCATGTCTTCCTTGTTTGGGTACAGCTTTCTTAAAGCTGGGATCATACTGTAGGCCCAACCACCGTTCTGCATTCTTTCGTAGTTCCATGAACCTTGCAGAAGTTGTGAGTGCCACATAACGTCCCAACGATCACGCTTTGATAAGATTACTTTCTTTTCAGTCATGATTTATTTCTCCTTTCTGGCTTGATTTCTAATAGTCATCAATGATGTCGCCCAGCGGGTCACCAGTACCAGCTGCAGCAGCATCGCCAGAGCCCTTGCTTACCTTTTCTTCCAAAGCGAGGTACATCAAGGCCATAGATAAACCAATCGCACCCAAGGCGATCAAAGTCAAGTCCTTAACGCCGGCCAAAGCGAAACCAATGGCGAAGAATGGCCATACTTCACGGCTGGCCATCATGTTGATAACCATAGCGTAACCTACGGCAACAACCATACCACCACCGATGGTCATACCAGCTGACAGCCAGGCTGGCATAGCAGCCAGTGCGCTTCTAACAGTTTCAGTTGGAATAGCAAGCAACAAGCCGGCTGGGATAGCAATACGCAGACCCTGCAAGCAGACAGCGATCCATTGCCATACGTTGATCATGCGCCAGTTACCTTCTTCGGCGTGCTTGTCCATGATGTGAACGATGGCAGTTGAAATAGTCCGGACCAACATGGTCAAGAACAGACCGGCAACGGCCAAAGTGATGGCCAAACCAGTGGCAGTCCCGATACCCTTGGTACCTTGACCACCCTTGATCAAAATGATGGCTGAGGCAACAGCGGCCAAAGCGGCGTCAGGTGCGACAGCGGCACCGATGTTGGCCCAACCCAAAGCGATCATTTGCAAAGAACCACCGAGCATAATACCCAAGGTAAGATTGCCAGTAACTAAACCGATTAAAGTACATGCAACCAATGGTTGGTGGAATTCCCATTCATCCAGGATACCTTCCATCCCGGCCAGGAAAGCTACCACAATCACCAGGATGACTTGAATAGCATTTAAGTCCATTTTTAACTCCTTTTCCCACTACTACTTTTGTTCATCGAGCAGGCTTTGTGCCTTCTTCAGAATTGAATCCATGTTTTCTGGGTTGTCTGAAGGAACCTTGCGGACGTCGAACTTGATGCCCATCTTTTCGAGTTCACGGAAAGTGTCGACGTCAGTCTGATCCATGGACAGAACGTTGTTGGCGTTAACCTTGCCCTTGCTGTATGACATGGAGCCGACGTTCAAAGTCTTGATGTCTACGCCGTTCTTGATCGTTTGCAAAGCATCTTCTGGGTTTTCAAACAACAAGAAGGCGCGCGTATTACCAAAACGCGGGTCTTCAGAGATTTCCTTCATCTTCTCCAATGGAACGGTGTGTGCTACCGTACCAGCTGGAGCAGCTTCACGGATCATGCTCTTGCGCAGGTCGTCCTTGGCAACCTTGTCAGAAACCACGATAACCCGGTCTGGGTGAAGTGATGGAATCCAACCAGTTGCAACTTGACCGTGCAACAAACGTGAGTCAATTCTGGCACCAACGATCTTAATGTGACCGTCGCCCAAAACAGTCCCTTCTGGGATTGCTTCCTTAGGAGCGCCAGCTGCGGCTGCAGGTGCAGCTGCCTTTTGCTCTGCAGGCATTAAGCTTTCAGGCTTGGTCTTGATACCATCCTTAGCCGGCTTAATGATCGCAGTCGCGATGTCTTGCGCGGTAGCCTTGTCATTGATCATTCTTTGGGTCAAGGCTTCAACTACCATTGGCAAGTTCAAACCGGAAACGATTGCCCACTTGTCGTGACCGTCGAGCAAACCGTTTGCCTGGTTGAAAGGCGTGCCACCCCACAGGTCAACCAGGAACAAAACTTCTTCCTGGTCTGCAAAAGAAGCAATCGCTTCATTCATCTTACCCTTAATATCATCTGGGCCTTCAGAAGGCTTCAGAATGACATGGGCAAAATTGTCTTGTGGGCCAAAGAGCATTTGCGCGGATTCGGCAATACCGTCCGCGAAACTGCCATGGCTAGCTAAAACAATTCCTACCATGATATTTCCTCCTCAAAAACTTCGGTACATTCCTATTATACAATAAAAAGCGCTTACGTGAAGAACTTTCTTGAAACCTTTTTCAACTTTTTGTTAATTTTATCTCTATGACTGAAAGTGCATTACAATAACGCAAAAAGCGGCCAAAAAATTGCATTTTTTCAAAAAATACCAGTTTTAATTAAGAAAAGAAAAATACTTATTAGATGAAAAAAAGCGGCTGATTCTGTCAAATCAGTCGCTTGTCTTATATATTTGTGGTTATAACGGAGTAGCAGAGATTCGAACTCTGGCGCCGGTTTCCCGACCTACACCCTTAGCAAGGGCGCCTCTTCAGCCACTTGAGTACTACTCCAAGTCATGTACATTAATATTAGCAAACTTTTCCGGGTCCGTCAAACCCTTTTGAGAGATTTTTTCTGCTTTTTCGCTTTTTTGCGTCTTTTTTCCTCCAAAACAGACGATATCTGCAAATCAATTGAAAGCCGGTCTCACTTTTCATCGTTTTTGGCTATTGTCTTCCCGCCGGCTTAAAAAATAATTAGCAAAAGCGTTGCTTAACAAAGCTCATAATGTTATAGTAGGAAACATAAAAATTCGAGTGATCTTTTAGTAGCAGCCAGGCTCAGCGCTCAGAAAACCGGTGGTTGATGCGAACCGGACAGGCCTGGAGCAGCAAATTACGGGATCAAGCAGCTCGACCGATCCAGCCCCGTTACGGCTAAAGTAAGTGCAGCATGCTGCAAAGTTGGGTGGTACCGTGCCTATAAGCGCCCCAGCCTGAGTCAACCGACTCGGCTGGGGCTTTTTGTTTGCAGAAAGGAGAAATATGAAGCGATATCAAGTCTTGGTTTAAACTGGCAAAAGTAAATACAGATTTAACTAAGGAACAAACACATGAACAAACAAATCAGTTTTAAAGAAGCAGTAACTATTCTTATTTTGATGCTGGTCATGCTGGGCTGGGGCGTCATCGGCTTTGGCCTGTCCCCGCAGATCCCGGTCTTGACCGTCATCGCCTTACTCATCTTCTGGCTGCAGATCCGCGGCTTTGAGTGGGAAGAAGTCATGAAGGGAATCAGCCAGGGGATTTCCACGGCCATTGTCCCGATCTTTATCTTCCTTTTAATTGGGACCTTGATTGCTGTCTGGATCCAGGCCGGGATTATTCCATCCTTGATGGTCCTGGGCTTTCATATGATCAGCAGCCACTTCTTCGTTCCCTCGGTCTTCCTGGTCTGCTCTTTGGTCGGCCTAGCCATCGGGTCCGGCTTTACGACCGTGTCCACCGTCGGGATCGCCCTCTTTGGGATGGGAAGCACTTTAGGCATCAACCCGGCTTTGACGGCTGGGGCCATTATCTCCGGCGCCGTCTTTGGCGACAAGATGTCTCCACTGTCTGACTCAACCAACCTGGCTTCCGCGGTAGCTGAAGCTGACCTCTTTGACCATATCAAGAATATGATGTGGTCAACCATTCCCGCCTTTATCGGCTCTTTGCTCTTTTTCTTCTTCCTGGGCCAGAGCAATAAGGCAACTTCCTTAGCCGGCATCGCGGCCGTAGAAAGCAGCCTCCGCCAGAACTTCTCAGTTTCCTTCTGGGCAGCCTTGCCGATCATCTTTATGTTCGCCTGCGCCTGGAAAAAGGTGCCAGCCATTCAAACGCTTTTTGCCAACATCTTCTTGTCCGTTGCCATGCTTTTTGTCCAAAATCCGGGCTTCAAGATGCAAAAGCTGGCAACGCTGATTGAATCCGGCTACGTTTCAAATTCCGGCAACAAGACCGTTGACGCCCTCTTGACCCGGGGCGGGATCTCCAGCATGATGGGGACTGTTTCCTTGATCATCATGACCCTGGCCCTGGGCGGAATCTTGATGCACCTGGGCATTATCGACAGCGCCATGAAGCCTCTGGTTGAACGCCTTAAGAAGCCGGGCTGGCTGATCTTGACGACAATCATGGCCGGGATTGGGATCAACCTCTTCGTCGGTGAACAATACCTGTCTGTTATCCTGCCGGCCAACGCCTTTAAGCCTGCTTACAAGCGGATCGGCCTTGACCCCCTGGCCCTCAGCCGGGCCCTGGAAGACGGGGGCAGCGTCATCAACTACTTGATCCCTTGGGGGGTGGCTGGTTCCTTTGTGGCTTCAGCCTTGGGCGTACCAGTTCTGGACTTCCTCCCCTTCACCATGTTCAGCCTCCTGTCACCTGTCTTCTCTATCCTCAGCGGCTTTACCGGCATCGGCCTGAAGTGGAAGCAGGAAAAAGTGGCTTAAGCCTTATCCTGCTCTCTTAAATTATGAATTAAAGAAGCCTGTTTCCAGCTGGAGACAGGCTTTTAGTGTGGCCAAAGGAGATAAGCAAGTATCCTGTTAGTCTCTCCTTCCGAATCATAAAACTTACTAAATCTTGA